>JBEKSR010000004.1:0-73240 GCA_049516835.1 Bryobacteraceae bacterium
TCCGCCCAGAAATAGACGTGCTCCGCATCCGCGCAGCCCGACGGACTGAACAGCCCGGCGCGCGCGAATTGCGCCCGGTCATAGGCGCCGAACAGTTTCATCAAGGCCCTGCCGTGCGCCGTGAGATACCCGGGAGGAACGTCCCACTTGGGCCATGGCTCGGCCGAATACGGATTGATCTGGTCGTTGCTCACCGTCGGGGGACGAACGCCATGCCGGGTCACAATCGCCACAAACTTCAGTTCCTCGCCGCGCGCGGGAGCTCCTTGGGCCAGGACAAGCCCTGCGCTCCAGGGAATCGACACAACCGCCAGTGCCAACGAAACAAATCTTGCCAAGCTCATTACGAGTATTGCCTCCTCGAAGACCAGCTTCAATCCGGATTGTAGCGGACTCGGCCGACTGAGGGCAGGTCGGAGACCTGCCCCACGACGGCTGTGCAGGTGTTAGAATCCGGCTTGGGTATAATTGCGCTAGGCTATGTAGGAGGTGCCATGAAACTCTCAGCATTGGGAATTGCGATTTTTCTAATGACCGGACCCGTCGTGGTCGCCGATGAACTGGACGACAGTTACCAGGGTCTCCAAGACGCAGTTGCGAAGAAGGATGCCCCCCAGGTGAAGAAACTGGCGGTGCAGTTGTTCGATCTGGCGCGCAAGGTGATTGCCGCTCCCGAGCCCACGAGCGCAATCGAAAAGGAAGACTGGCCCAATCGCGTCAAGTACGCGAAGGAAGCCGAAGGGTACGCCGAGTATGCGCTGTTTGCCACGGGCGTCCAGGCGGAGCCTGCGACTATGGTAGACCTGCTGGGAATACTGGAGCAGCAAAGTCCCAAGAGCAAGTACCTGGACCAGGGTTACGAGGCCTACCTGGCGGCGCTCCACCAGGTGGGGAAGGACGATGCCGTCCCAGCCATCGCGGAAAAAGCCATCGTGAACTTTCCCAACAACCCGGACCTTTTGCTGGTGCTGGCCAACGCCGCGCAGGTCAAGAGACAGGCCGACCGCGCCATTTCCTTCGCCAACCGGCTGGTGGCCGCGGCCAATTCGCGCCAAAAGCCCGAGGCGGTATCGGCCGCCGATTGGGAGGCCAAGAAGAGAATATGGTTGGGCCGCGGCTACTGGATCGCCGGTGTCCTGAACGGCGAAAAGAACCTGTACGCGCTGTCCAATAAGAGCCTTCGCGCGGCGCTTCCGTACCTCAAAGGCGAACCGGCCTTAATGGCTCCGGCGCTGTTCTTTCTGGGCGTCTCGAACTACCAGCTCGGCACCATGACCAACAATAAGAAGCAGGTGCTGGAAGGCGCGGCATTCAGCGACCAGTGCGCTGCCATCGAAGGCGTGTATCAGCACCAATGCTGGCTCAACGCCCAGAACATCAAGGGCGCCGCCGATAAGATGCGCTGACATCGGCGCCTCGCCCGCGGCTCGGCAACCGCCGAAGGGAGACGTTTGCCTCGCTTCAGACGCCCGACCCTCCGCGGCATCGAAGGAATCAATCCATGCCAGACTACATCGGAGCAATCGATCAAGGCACCACCAGCACGCGGTTCATGATATTCGACCGCGCCGGAACCATCGCCGCCAGCGCGCAGAAAGAGCACCGGCAGATCTACCCCCGGCCGGGGTGGGTGGAGCACGATCCCGACGAAATCTGGCGCCGCACCGAAGAGGTCGTCGCCGCCGCCATGGAGCAGCGCTCTTTGGGACCCCGCGACCTGGCGGCCATCGGCATCACCAACCAGCGCGAAACCACGGTTCTTTGGAATCGCACCACCGGCAGGCCTCTCTACAATGCCCTGGTGTGGCAGGATACCCGGGCGGCCGACTACATTCCCGAGCTCGCGCGCGCCGGAGGCCCCGACCGTTTTCGCGCCCAGACCGGCCTCCCCCTGGCGACCTACTTCAGCGGCCTGAAGATTCGCTGGGTGCTGGACCATGTGGCCGGCGCGCGCCAGCAGGCGGAAGCGGGCGACGTTCTGTTCGGCAACATCGATACATTTCTGCTCTGGCATCTTACCGGCGGTCCCCAGGGCGGACTACATGTCACCGACTGTACCAACGCCAGCCGCACTCAGTTGATGAATCTGCGGACGCTCGATTGGGACCCGGAATTGCTGGCCGCGTTCGACGTCCCGCGGCAGATCCTTCCCAAGATCCGGTCCAGCAGCGAACCGTATGGCGTGGCCACGCTGGAGGCCGTGAAGGGTGTTCCGATCGCCGGCATCCTGGGCGATCAGCAGGCCGCCCTGGCCGGGCAAGCCTGTTTCCACGCCGGCGAGGCCAAAAACACTTACGGCACCGGGTGTTTCCTGCTCATGAATACGGGCCACGAAATCGTTCAGTCCAAGTGCGGCTTGCTGACCACCGTGGCTTTCCAGATGAAGGGCCAGCCGGCCAGCTACGCGCTCGAGGGAAGCGTGGCGATTACGGGCGCCCTGGTTCAATGGATCCGGGATAACTTCGGCCTCATCGGCAGCAGCCCGGAGATCGAGACGCTGGCCCGGACGGTCGAGGACAACGGCGGAGTCTACTTCGTCCCGGCGTTTTCGGGATTGTACGCGCCGTACTGGAAGCACAATGCGCGCGGCGTCATCGCCGGCCTGACCCGCTACACCAACAAGGGACACCTGGCGCGCGCCGCGCTGGAAGCCACCGCCTTCCAGACACGCGAGGTGGTTGAGGCCATGGAGCAGGACGCGGGTGTCCGCGTTGACATTCTCCGCGCCGATGGCGGCATGGTGGGCAACAATCTCCTGATGCAGTTCCAGGCCGATATTCTGGACCGCACGGTGGTGTGTCCCGCGGTTAAGGAGACCACCGCGCTGGGAGCCACGTACGCCGCCGGGCTGGCCACAGGCTTCTTCCAGAACCTCGACGATTTGCGCGCGCGATGGTCCGTCGATCGGACCTGGAAACCGAATATGGATGCCCAGCGGCGCGAACGAATGTACGGCTTCTGGAAGAAGGCGGTGACGCGCTCGTTCGATTGGTTGGATTCCGAATAGGGAGAAACCGATGGACAAACAAATGTTCGGCGAGTTCATGGGGACCCTGGTGCTGATTCTGATGGGCAACGGCGTGGTCGCCAATGTCAACCTCAAGAAGTCCTATGCGCAGGACGCCGGGTGGATGGTGGTAGCCACCGGCTGGGCGTTGGCGGTGATGACGGGCGTGTTTACGGCCATCGCCTGCGGCAGCCCGGGCGCTCATCTCAACCCCGCGGTCACCATGGGGTTTGCCGTAAGCTCCGGGGATTTCAGCAAGCTGGCGCCCTATGCCGCGGCGCAGATCATGGGCGCGATTGCGGGCGCCACGCTGGTGTGGCTGTACTTCCTGCCGCACTGGAGCGTGACCCCCGAGGCAGACCTGAAGCGGGCCTGCTTTTGCACGTCTCCGGCCATCCGGCGGCCGGCCGCCAACCTGCTCTGCGAGATCATCGGCACGTTCGTGCTGGTGCTCGTGGTGAGCGCCATCTTCTCCAAAGCCGTGGCGGCCAAGGGTCCCGCGGCAGGCCTGGGACCTTACCTTGTGGGGAGCCTGGTATGGGGAATTGGTCTCAGCCTGGGTGGAACCACCGGTTATGCCATCAATCCGGCGCGAGACCTGGGCCCCCGCATCGCGCACGCGCTCCTGCCGGTGGCCGGCAAAGGCGGGTCGGATTGGCCCTATGCGGCGATCCCCGTGGCAGGTCCGTTGCTCGGCGGCGCTCTGGCCGGCCTGTTCGCGCGGCTGGCGCAGTTCTAGCGAACTTGTGGGGCGGCCATTCCTGGCCTCAGCCGGCTTTCAGCCGGCAGGACCCGCTGGAAAGCGGGTCCGCAGCCTGAATAGGCTGCCCCACCTTATCTCTTGTAGGTCTTGGAAACGTTCGTGCGGCCGTTGGTCACGGTGATGTCGGCATCCTTGTCCACCGACACCTTGAGCCACTTGCCGTCTTCGGGGGATTTCCAATCCTGCACGATGTTGGCGATGAATTCCTCGGGAGGATTGGCTTCCGCGCCGTTGACCGAGTAGTGCGACAGATAGAGAGCCTGCATCCCCGGCGCCGAGCGCAGGAGCTTCAGCACGGAGGGGGCTCCGATCTTCCTGGCGCCATTGTTCATGAGGGCCACCCGCCAGTGGAGCGCGTCGACCAGCGCGGGCGAGTTGGAGATATCGTTGCCGTGATGGCTGACCATGAAGAGGTCCACGGACCCGATCGGATTGTTGGGGCACATCAACTCCATTTCCCTGTTCCAGGTGAGGTCGGCGAGGTCGAGCATGCGGAATTTCCCGTAAGTGAAGAGCAGCCCGACGGCGTTGCCATTCTCGGAGTTGTCCTCGTCGGTGCGGGTCCATTTCATCGGCTGGGTGTCTTTGCAGTACGGATTCGGCGCGCCCCCGCCCTTGACCGGCGTGGTGATGTGCTTGCCGGCGGCGGTCACCACCAGCACGTCGATACCCTTGAAGGGAATCTTGTCGCCGGGTTTCACCACCACGCGCTTGGCCTTCTCCGCAATTGCCAGATACGCCTGCACGGACTTAGTGGTCCCCGGATCTTTGACCGCGGCCTCGCCGTGGTCGTAGAACATCTTGATCGGCACCCTGGCCGCGGTGGCCGTCACATTGGCCACGTGGTCTCCATCGTAGTGCGAGGTTACCAAGTGATCGACCTGCTTCAGGTTGGCCGCCTTGACGGCCTCCGCAATACGCTTCGCGTCGCGGTCGTCGCTTCCGGGAAAGCCCGTATCGATCAACATACTTTCGCCCAACGGCGAAATCAGGAGCAGCGACTTGCCGCCCTCGGTATCGATCAGGTACATGTCGAAGGTCTTAGATGCGGCCGGCAGAACCGATGAGAGTAAAACTGCCAGGAAGGCTGAGAAAAGGATTTTCTTCATATGGCGAGATCGTAACACAAGCCAGCTTGGTGGGGCGTGCTTTAGCTTGCCCGGCAACTGCGCGCCTGCCACATCCGAAGCGGTAGAATAGAGTCTGACGCCGTTCTTTTATGTCTCTTTTTGTTCCCAACCGGTACCGCGGCAAGCTGATCGTGGTGGAAGGGATCGACGGTTCCGGAAAATCCACTCAAATCTCGCTTCTGAGTCATTGGTTGCGCTCACAAGGCTATGCAGTGGCCTTCAGCGAGTGGAACTCCTCGCCTCTGGTGCGGCAGGCCACGCGGCGCGGCAAGAAGAAGGAGATGTTCACACCCACCACCTTCAGCTTGATCCATGCCACGGATTTCGCGGACCGCATGGAAAGCTACATCCTGCCGCTGGTGAAGTCGGGCGCCATCGTGTGCGCCGACCGGTACGCCTACACGGCCTTCGCGCGCGACGTGGCGCGCGGGGTCGGCCGCCGCTGGGTGCGCAACCTGTACCGCTTCGCCATTCACCCCAACCTGAGCTTCTATTTCCGAGTGCCGCTGGACGTCGCGCTGGGCCGCATCCTGGGCGGGCGCGACGCGCTGAAATACTACGAAGCCGGCATGGACCTGGGACTCGCGCGCGACGTGGAAGAAAGTTTCCGCATCTTCCAGGGCCGCATTCTCGACGAATACGAAGCCATGGCGCAAGAGGTGGGGTTTCACATCATCGACGCCACCCTGTCGATCGAAGAGCAGCAACGGCGCATGCGCGACATCGTCATGAACGTGCTGGGCGACAGTTTGAAGAACGGCATCCTGCATCAGGCCGCGGGAGGAGATTTCAGTGCGCAAGCCACAACCGCTCCAGTTCTATAGCGAGCCGCTGCCGGGTGTCGACACGTCCGACTTGCAGGGCAAGCTGATCGTCATCGAGGGGCCGGACGCGGTGGGGCGCAGCACGCAGATCGCGCAGTTGCGCCAGTGGCTCGAGCAGGAAGGCCACGCCGTGCTCGATACCGGCATGGCGCGCTCGGCGCTGGCGGGCAAGGGTATCAAGATGGCCAAGGAAGGCAACACCCTGGGCCCCATCACCATGACCCTGTTCTACACCACCGATTTTGCGGACCGGCTGGAGAACGAGATCATGCCCGCCCTGCGCGCCGGTTTCGTGGTGCTGATCGACCGCTACATTTTCTCGATCATGGCCAGGGCCATTGCGCGCGGCGAAGACCGGCGATGGATCGAGCAGGTGGCGGGGTTTGCGCTGGCGCCGCACGCGGTCTTCTACTTGCGCACCGACGTCGAGCACCTGGTGTCGCGGGTGGTGCTGGGCCGCGGCGCCTTCGATTACTGGGAAAGCGGCATGGACCTTCGGTTCGGGCCGGATATGTACGAGAGCTTCGTGCGCTACCAGACCCGCTTGATCAAGGCCCTGGACTCGATGGTGGAGCGCTACGACTTCACCTTGATCGACGCCTCCCAACCGATCGACCGGATCTTCCGCGAGCTGCAGCGCCAGATCCGGCGGCTGCAGTTGCTCCGGGTGCGGCCGCGCAGGCGTTTGGCGCACAAGGCCCAAGCGTGATGCAGATTTACCTGTTGCGGCACGGCATCGCCGAGGATGCCCGGCCGGGACACGCGGATTCCGAGCGCGCGCTCTCGAGCGATGGGCGCGAGAAACTGCGGCGCGTGCTGAAGCGCGCGCGGGCCGCGGGCGTGGCGCCGGACCTGATCCTTTCCAGCCCCTATCGCCGCGCCATTGAGACCGCCGATGTGGCGGTCGAGGCGCTCGGATACCAGGGCAAGGTAGTGCGCACGCAGGCGCTGCTGGCGGATGCGTCGCCATTCGACGCGTGGGAGGAGATCCGCTCGCACCACGAGGAGCGCTCGGTTCTGCTGGCGAGCCACGAGCCTCTCATGAGCTCCCTGGCGGCGTTTCTTCTGGGCAGCCCGGCGCTCCAAGTGGACATGAAGAAAGCGGCCCTGGTGCGCGTGGATTGCGACCGCCTGGGACCCCAGCCGAAGGGCGTGCTGAAGTGGATGCTCACGCCGGCGGTGGCGGGGGAATAGTTTCGAGGTCCGCATGAAAATCGGCAAAGCAACCGCGAAATATGAAGCGTGGCTGGCGCGGCATCTGCGCCTCCTCGAGGCCGATCTCCAGCTCAAGCACGAGCAGATGCGCGTGGCGCCTTTTCTATTCATGCGCGCCACCTACTACCGCTGGGCGCAGACGTGGGCGGAGGTGTCGGGCGACGCGGCGCGCGCCCCCCGCGCGCTCGCCGTCGGAGATCTGCACGTCGAGAACTTCGGGACCTGGCGCGATATCGAAGGCCGGCTCATCTGGGGGATCAACGACTTCGACGAAGCCTGGCGCCTGCCCTACACCAACGACCTCATCCGGCTGGCCGCCAGCGCGCTGCTGGCGAAGATGGCCTGCGAGCCTAAAGCGGGAATCGCGGCCATTCTCAAGGGCTATACCGAGGCGGTCGAAGCCGGCGGATGTCCGTTTGCGCTGGCCGAACATCACGCGGCGCTGCGCGCCATGGCTACCGCGCGCCTGCACCAGCCGGAGGCGTTTTGGGAAAAGCTGCACGCCCTCGAGGACGTGAAAGATAAGCCGCCGGCCGGAGCCATCAGGGCCATTACCAGGATGATGCCGGAGCGCGGTTTCACCTGGCGAATGGTGCACCGGGTGGCCGGGCTGGGCAGCCTGGGCCGCCAGCGCTACGTGGCCATCGCCGAGTGGCGCGGCGGATCGGTGGCCCGCGAGGCCAAGGCCCTGGCGCCCTCCGCCTGCGTTTGGGCGGAAGAGGGCAAGGGCACGGCGCCCATTCTCTACCAGGAGATTCTGGACCGCTCGGTGCGCTGCCGCGATCCTTTCGTGCGCGTGCAGAGGCGTTGGATCGTCCGCCGCCTCGCGCCCGACTGCTCCCGCATCGAGCTTTCCGCGCTGCCCAAAGAGCGCGACGAGCTCTGCCTGTTGCACGCCATGGGCTGGGAGACGGCCAACGCCCACTTGGGCACCATCCAGCCGCGCGTTTTGCGCGCCGACTTGAAAAGGAGGCCGCGTGGCTGGCTGCTGGAAGCCGCTCGAAAAATGGAAAAGGCGGTGGCCGCCGATTTCCAGGACTACTGCCAAATCCGGTGACTGACTCACGCGTCCCAAGGCGCGCGGCCCAGAGGGCACCCCGGCGCCGCGTGGACGCTGGCGACTCTTCCGAAAATGGAACGTAAGTTGTTGATTCCTCGTGCCGGACAGAATCCATTTTCATCGTGTGTTGTGAGCCGCCGCGGCTCATAGAGCAGGACTGTCCCCGAATCTCACCGGTCGGCCAGTCCCCGGCTTTTGCGGGATAATCGTCTCATGCCTACTCAAGCTACCTATGACGATGCCAACCTGATTCTGCGGCTCTACGAATTGCGGCGGGAAGAGAAATTGCGCAAGGCCCGCGAATGGTTCGCCGCGAACTTCCACGCGGCCTCCCTGGAAGACATGCAACGAATCGCCCCTCCCGGCAGCCAGGAGAACGCCTACTTTCGCATGGTGGTGAGCTACTGGGAAATGGTGGCCGCGCTGGTGACCTCGGGGGTGTTGAACCAGGATCTCTTCTTCCAGACGAACGGCGAATTGCTCTTCGTCTGGGAGCGCGTGCGCGAGTTGCTTCCGGCCTTCCGGGCGATGTCGAAGAACCCGAACTCCTGGCGGAATCTGGAGGCGGTCGGCAACGCTTTTATCAAGTCGATGGAAGCCAATGGTCCCGAGGCTTACCCTACGTTCCAAGCCATGGTTCGGGGGACTGCGGCCAGCCGCGGCTAGCCTCGGTCCTGCGCGAAAAGTACTAGGCCCGGCCGGCGCATCTCCAGTGGCCGGAGGGCGTCTGTTGCTGCACAAGCGGTGGGAGGGTCTCCCCCAGGGGATCGGCGCAGGCGCGGGGTGGTTTCGACGCCGAGGACGCCCCGGCCGGAAGTAGTACCGTACTGTGGCTAGCGGCGCCACCAGCAGCGACAACGGCTCATGATTATCGCGCTGTCGATACTGCTGGCGAGTTGGATCACCGCGCGTACCCACGTCGTGCAGTTCGACAAGCCCTACCAGGCTGTGCCGTTAAGCAATGGCCGGGTGTATTACGGCCGTCTCGACGGCTACGGGACGGATCACCCGGTGCTCAGGGAGGCCTACTACATTCAGTCCACTGTCAACCCGCAGACCCATGAGCAGGGCAACGTTCTGACGGGACGCGGCAAAGAGTGGCACGGACCGGATGTACCTCAACCCCAGCCAGATTCTGCTTGTGGAACCGGTCGGCACGGACTCGAAGGCGGCCAATCTGATCAAGGACCTGAAGGCTCAGAACTAACCCCGCCCCGCAGCGCCGGGTATGCTTGCCGGGGCCGCGGCCACCCATGGCTGCGGGCGCCGAGACGAGGCCCGGCGCCGCGGGCACGAGCGCCCGCGGGGCCATATCGGAGCTATTTCGCCGGCTCGGTGGTGAGGCCGCCACCGCCGGTCTTGGCCTTCTCCGCGGCTTTGCGTTTCTTGGTGGCCAGCGCCTTCTGGACCCAATCGTCGGCGATCTTAATCTGCTGCGCGTACTCTTCCTTGTTGTCGGTGAGGTCCGCGCGCTCGCGAATCAGAAGGTTCTCATACGCCATGGCATCGTCGTAATCGGGGTTGATCTGAAGCGCCTTGTCCAGCGCCTTCAGACCGCCGTCGATCACCGGCGTGTACTGGGCCTTGAGCTCTTCCCTGACCTTCTTGTCCTTAATCGGACCGGGATCTTCCTGCCTCATACCCAAATTCGCGCGGGCCGTCCCGTAAGGCGGATACCACTTCGACCAGGCGACAAAACCGAGGCTATAGTAAGCGTCCGCATCGCTGGGGTCCACCGCCGTCAGCTTCTCATACCACTGCTGGGCATCGTCCCACTTCTTCTGGTTCAGGTACAGCGAAGCCACCGAGGCGATGGCCACGCTGTTCTTCGGGTCCTGATCCAATACCTTCATGAACTGGTCGTATGCGGCCGTGGCCATCTGCGTGTTCTCGGGGGATTCGGCGCCCGGGATGTACTGCTGCATGTAGGCCGTGGCCAGGTAGAGGCGCGCCGTGGGGAAATTCGGGTCCAGTTCGACGGCGGTCTTGAAGTGCTCCACGGCTTCCGGATATTGGGCGTTCTTGAAAGCTTGCACGCCCTGGTTGAGCTGATCGCGCGATTTCAATTGGTTGCAACTCACGCTCAGGACCGCCAACGCGGCCACGCCCAGAATCAACGCCATTTTGCGCATTTTATTGTCCGGCCTCCACCTTCGCGGTCATCAGACCGACCTTATCGATGCCGGCGCCGTGCGCGGTATCGATAGCCCTGGCCACCCAATTGAATTCGATATTGGGATCGCCCTTCACGAACACCACGCGCTCGGCGCGCGTCTTGAAGATCTCTTCCAGACGGGCCCCCAGGTGGTTTTCGTCGGTGGGCTCGGCGTTGATCATCAGCTTGTGATCGGAATCGATCGAGATCACCACCGTTCGTTGATCCGAAGCCGTCTCCTTCTGACCCGGCGGTGGCGGCTGAGGCACGAGCGCCTCCAACCCCTTCGGCGTCAGCGGTGTGATCACCATGAAGATGATGATCAGCACCAGCAACACGTCGATCATGGGCGTCATGTTGATGTCGGATTTCGGACCACCGCTTCCGCCAACTGCCATTGACATAAGATTGCTCCTTTAGATAAGTTCTCGTTTACTACTTGGCCCCGCCGCTGGGGTTAGGCCTGGTTGTGTCCAGCAACTGCTCGGTCAGCAGACCCAATTGGTCGACGCCCGCCGCACGCAGGTTGTCCACCACCTCGACCACCTTCTCATAGCGCGCCCGCGAGTCGGCCTTGACAAAAACCGTCTTGTCCAGCCGGTTGATGAGCAGGTCTTTCACCTTGGGCGGCAAGTCCGCTGGAGTCATCTGGGTGGTGCCCAGGTACGTCTTCCCGTCGCGCGTCACCGCGACCATGATTGCGTCGCTCTTGTCGGCAGCCTGCATGGGAATGGGGTTCTTGGTCTTCACCAAGTCCACACTGACGCCCTTTGACAACATCGGCGTGATGACCATGAAAATGATGAGCATCACGAGCATCACGTCGACCATGGGGGTCACGTTGATGTCGGACACCGGCGGCGCGGCCTTGTGCTTCATGATAACTGATGCAGCTTTTTCTTTCGCCATCGTCTCTCTCCCTGGAGTTCGGCAGGAGGCGGGGAGCCCCGGACCGAAGCTCCCCTGAAATCAACTCGCCGGACTCCTAGCTAGGGACCGGGCGACCCCGAGGGTCCCCTGCGGCCCTTACAGACCATCGTGCTACTTGCGTGCGCCGGCGCCACGCTGCGAACGTTTCAGGAAGTAGTCGATCAGTTCCGAGCTGGAGTTCCCCATTTCCACGTCGAAAGCTTCAATCTTCCCCGTGAAGTAGTTGAACGCCCAGACCGCCGGAAGGGCCACGAACAGCCCGAAAGCGGTGGTCACCAGGGCTTCGGAAATACCGCCGGCCACCGCGCCCAACCCGGTCGACTTCTCGGTGGAAATCCCCGTGAAGGCGTTGATGATGCCGACCACCGTTCCGAACAGTCCCACGAAGGGGGCGGTGGAACCGATGGTCGCGAGACCGCTGACGCCGCGCTTCAGCTCGGCGTGCACAATCGCCTCGGAGCGCTCCAGAGCGCGCTTGGAAGCCTCGATCTCTTCGCCCGGGATTTCGTTGCTGAGCTGGTGGGCCTGGAATTCCTGGAGGCCCGCCACCACGACTTTGGCCAGATGGCTTTTCTTGAAACGGTCCCCAATCTTCACCGCCTCGTCCAGCTTGCCTTCGCGGAGCGCGCCGGCCACAGCCGGAGCAAACAACCGCGACTGCTTACGCGCCGCGCTGTACGCCATGAACCGATCGATCATGACGCCGATGGAATACGCCGACATGATGAACAGAAGGAACACCACTAACTTGGCCAACGTACCCATCTGATTATACAGGGAGCGGACATCCCAGCCTACGGTTCCGCCCTGCAGCAAATAAAGCGACCATACTTGCAATTGCATGTTTTCTCTCTCTCCTGCGAGTTGAATTCAAATTCTGGCCGGCCCGGGGTACCCCCTGGGTCCGGGCCGGTTACTACTGACTCAACGTGAAGTTCACGTCGATCTGAGTTACGACCTCCACCGGCTCTCCGTTGAGGAGGGTCGGTTGGTACACCCACTGTTTCACCGCTTCCAAAGCGGACGGGACCAGCAACGGGTGGCCGCTGATGACCTCGAGTTTCTGAATGGTGCCGTCCCTGGCGATAATGGCGCTGAGCTTCACCACGCCCTGAATGCGCGCCTGCTTGGCCAGCGGCGGATACACCGGACGCGGTTGGCGGACCAGCTTGGCCTGCTGCACGTTACCGCCGACCCGGATGCGTTGCGGAACCACTTCCTTCTTCGGCGGCGGAGGCGGCGGCAGAACCGCCGTCGGAACCGCACCAATGATGCCGCCGAGAATGCCGCCGGGGGTGCCCCCAGCTACGCCGCCCGCTATGCCGCCCGCCACGCCGCCCACGCCCGAGGAAGGAGGCGGAAGCTCTTCTTCTCTGATCTGCGCGATCTCTTTCGGGATGCTCTTGGGCGCCATCAACCGGCCGGCGTCGAACTGGCGCGGGATGATCTTCACCTTTACCACGGGAGCGGCCGCCTGGGGAGGAGGCGGCGGAGGCGGCGGCGGAGGCGGCGCCACCAGGAAACTGGTCAACTGAGTCTTGGGAAGCACATTGAAATAGATCATCGGGAAAATCACCCAGAACATCACAAAGATGATCTGCCCCACGAACGAAACCACCACCGTCCAGCTCTTGTTCGTTTTTCCCACGCCTTCAATAAACGTCTGCTCGAACATACAAGCTTCCTTTCCCTGGTCACCGCCGCGGCCGCGCTCCCGGGAGCCCCCCGAGGTCCGCCGCGACGGCCCCTTGCTACTTAACCGCCCTTGCAGGGCTCTTCCGGACCGCTTCCGGTCGCGGCGCAGTCGCCAGCGGAGGACCCGGCCTCCGCTTGCGCCGATCAGTGTAATTATGCCAGAACAACACGATCGGACTGGCGATGAAAACCGAAGAATACGTGCCGACAATAATCCCGCAAACCAGCGCGAACGAGAATCCGTGCAGCACCGGACCGCCCCAGATGAACAGCGCGATCACCGTCAGGAAGGTCAGGCCCGAGGTCATGATGGTGCGGCTGAGCGTCTGGTTGACCGCCCGGTTCATCACCCTTTCCAGCGGTTCGCGCCGCGAGATCTTCAAGTTCTCGCGGATGCGGTCGAAAATCACGATGGTATCGTTCATCGAATAGCCCACCAGAGTCAACAGGGCCGCGATGACCGTCATGGAGATCTCTTTGCCGAAAAGAGAGAACAGCCCGATAGTGATGAGGGTGTCGTGGAAGCACGCGATCACGGCCCCCAGGCCGTAGATCCACTCGAACCGGAACCAGATGTACGCCAGCATCCCGGCGAGCGCGTATAGCGTGGCCAGCACGGCCTTGTTCCTCAACTCCGCGCCCACTTTCGGTCCCACCATCTCCACTTTCAATATGTGAAACGGCGCCAGATAACACTCCTGCTGAAGAGTGTTCATAATACCAGCATTTACGCCCGGAACGGATGTCAACTGAGAAAAATTTGCGACCAGGCCGGAACGCGGCGGGGTATCGCGGAAATCGAGCATGTCTTTGGCCAGTTTCTGCAACTGGACGTCGCTCATGGCGACGCCGGCGCGAGCCAGGGGATCGCGCAAACGCTCGACCACCACCTGCTGGCTGGCGTTGTTGAAGTCGAGCTTCCCGGCGGTCTGCCCCCACCTGGCATTCAGAACATCCTGCATGTCCTGGCGGTTGACGTTCAACTGGCCCTCTTCCTGCGCTTCGGTCCCGATCTCGACCTCGTTTTCCGCTCCGCTGCCGTAAATATTCTGTACGCTTACCTCGCCCTTGATCTTCTGCGAACGCGCCATGGCGGCGCGGATCTGGTCGAGCGGCGGCGGATAAGCGAACTTGACCGTCATCAGGACGCCCTCTTTGAAATCGATGCCGTACTTGAGCCCGTGCTTTACGGCGATACTCCCGAACCCCGCCGCCGTCAGCACCAACGAAGCGATGATGAAGGGCCACTTCTTGCCCAGAAAGTCAAAGTCAGTGTTCTTAAATAATTGCATCGACACATGCCGTGCTGGTGCGCTTAATTAAGTTTGACACCAGCCCTTTACCGTTTGTTCCAACCGCCGGTGGGAATCCCCGTAAGTCATTGCCGCTCAAATACTTAATGCCTCCATCCGCCGATGTCCGGACAACTCGTAGTCAAAAATCGTCCTGGAAACGAAAACTGCCGTAAACACGTTGGCGATCAGCCCTATGACCAGCGTCACCGCGAATCCGCGGACCGGTCCTTCCCCGAACAGGAACAGGAAAGCGCACGAAACCACGGTGGTCACGTGGGTGTCGACAATGGTCCACCACGCTTTGTTGAAACCCGTATCCACGGCCGCGATGACTGCCTTGCCCGACCGCAACTCCTCGCGGATACGCTCGAAGATCAGCACGTTCGAATCCACCGCCATGCCGATGGTCAGAATCACTCCGGCGATTCCCGGCAGCGTCAGCACCGCGTGGAAATAGGACAGCGCCGCCATGAGCACCACCGTGTTGAGCGCCAGCGCCAAAACCGCGTTCACGCCGCTACGTTTATAGTAGACGAGCATGACAACTATTACGGCCAGCAGCCCGGCGATACCAGCCACCAGACCCTCGTGGACGGAATCGGCGCCGAGGGAAGGCCCGATGGAGCGCTCCTCTAGGGTCTGAACTCCCGCCGGCAGGGAACCCGACCGAAGGTAGCGGGACAGGTCCACGGCCTCGTCTTCGCTGGTCAGGTTGGTGATGCGGCCGGCATCTTCGATTCTCGATTCGATTGTGGCCACGCTCACAATGCTATTGTCCAATGCCACGGCCAGCCTGTTGCCGATATTGGCTTCCGTGAAGCGGCCAAAGCGCTTGCCGCCGTCCGGCGACAGGGTGAAGTTGGTGTCCCACTTTCGGAACTCGCCCTGGCTGGCCCGCGCATTGCGCATTTCACGGCCGGTGATCACCGGGGTTTTACCCACCAGGTACCACTGCTCGCCTTCCTGGGCGCCACGCGGCTTGGCCTTCACCATCTTGGTATTCAACGGCAGGACGCCGCCATGCTGAGAGAGGAGCGCTTCGCGGCTGGCGAAGGGCCCGTCCTCGACTTTAGTAAGTTCCAGGACGGCCGCAGTCCGAATCAATTCCTGCACGTGCGCCGGATCGTCCACGCCCGGCAACTGCACCAGTATCTGGTACTGATCGCCCGCCCGCCCGTACTGTTGCACCGAAGGCTCCGTCAGCCCGAGCTCATTGATGCGGTTGCCGATGGTCTGGATGGTTCGTTCCACCGTGTCGCGCTTGAGCGCCACCAGCTCGGAGGGCTTGAGCCGCATCGAATAGTCGGTGGTGTTCTGCGCCGTCAACACATAGGTGGCATACCGCTCGTTGACGAGGTCGCGGAAAGAGCTCGTCTGGGTGGCCGGCACGCCCTTGATGTAGATTTCGACATCGTCGGCATCCTCAACCCGCTGAGGATCGTTGCGGTCCATGCTGGCCCAGGTGATCCTCTGCTTGCCGAGATCCTCCTTGAGCCGCTCCATGGTCTGGTCGGCATCCGCTTTGACGGCGTCCTGCACCTGGACCTGCAGCACCAGGTGGCTGCCGCCCTTGAGGTCCAGCCCAAGCTGGATGTGGTTCTTCACGTTCTGTACCAGGTCGGCCGCCGACTTGGGGAAACCGATAATGCCGAACACGCAAACCAGAATCGTGGCCACAATTACCACGGTTCGCGCTCTTAGATTCGTTCGCATGGGAATTTAACGCCTGTTTCTAGAATTGCCGCTACTTCTTGCCTTCCCCTGAAATCATGCTCGAGACCGAGCTTCGCGCCACCTGGATCTTGACGTTGTCCGGTTTCACGCGCAACACCAGGGTCTCATCCTCGATGGCGACGATGGTCCCGATGATGCCGCCGCTAGTCGCGACCGTGTTGCCGTTTTGCAGACCCGCCAGCATCTTCTGAGTCTGTTTGCGCTGGCGCTGCATGGGCAGGAACAGTAGGAAATAGAAAATACCAAAGATCAGAAGGATGGGCAAGAATCCCAGTAGGGAGCTGGACGACGCCGACTGCAAGTACAGGTTCAGAACCACGTTTTAACCAATTGGGGATCACCCGGCTTCAAGCGAGGCCGAGCGCGCACACCTCAAGTATTCTGGAAATGATAACGATATTATAGCGTGCCTGATCTCGCCCATGATGTCAAGGTACCGGCGAATGTTGTGCCGTGTCGCCAGCGCCGCAAACAGGATCTCCCCGGAAACAAACAGATGGCGAAGGTATGCCCGGGAGTATCGGGTACAAGTATAGCAATTGCAGCGCTCGTCCAGGGGCCGCCCGTCGTCCTTGTAGCGCGCGTGCTTGATGATCACCCGGCCCTCGGAGGTGAACAGGCAGCCATTGCGCGCATTCCGCGACGGCAGCACGCAATCCATCATATCGACGCCACGGGCCACGTACTCGGCAAGTTCGGCGGGCATTCCCACGCCCATGGCGTAGCGCGGCCGCGAGCGCGGCAGAATGTCTTCGGTGGCCTCGACCATCTCGAGGCTGAGCGGGCGCGGTTCGCCCACCGAGAGGCCGCCGATGGCGTAGCCGTCGCTCCCCAGATCGGCCAGCGCCGTGGCGCACTCGCGCCGCAGGTCCGGGAACATGGACCCCTGTACGATGGGATAGAGCGCGTGCCGCGCGGGGCTTTCCGCCATGCGCCGCCGGTAATGCCCGTCCGCCTGCCGCGCCCACCCCACGGTGCGATGCATGCTCTCGCGCGCATACTCGTGGCTGACGGGGTACTCCGGGCATTCATCGAGCGCCATCAGGATGTCGCTGCCGTAGGCAAGCTGCACATCGACGGTGGATTCCGGAGTGAACGTGTGGAGATCGCCATTGAGATGCGACCGGAATACCACGCCGTCGCCGGTGATCTTGCGCATCCCGCTCAGGCTGAAGACCTGGTAGCCACCCGAATCGGTGAGGAGGGCGTTGGGCCACGACATGAAGCGGTGCAACCCGCCCATCTGGCGGATGATCTCATGCCCCGGGCGCAAATAAAGGTGGTAGGTGTTGGCCAGCAGGATCTTCACGCCGAGATCGTCGGCCAGGTCGCGCTGGCTGAGACCTTTGACCGTGGCCTGCGTCCCCACCGGCATGAAGACCGGGGTCTCGATGGTCCCGTGCGGCGTGTGCAGCAGGCCGGCGCGCGCCCGCGTGTGCGGGCACTCGGCGACTACTTCGAATGAGATCTGGGGCATGCAGCTTTCAGCTTACAGGGGCCGGGGGCCAGGGGCCAGAGGCCGGGGGAAGGTGCGCGCCTGCGGCGCGGAGGTTTCACAGAAGATCCGGCCCGAAGGGCCGCTCCTTTCCCTGGCCCCTGGCCCCCGGCCCCCGACTCTAAAACACCTTGATCCGCATGAATTTTCGCGGATTCTGGCGGAAGTCCCGCACCGTGTCCTGTAATTCGCGGGCCAGGCCGTTGAGGTTATCGTATGCCAGCGAAGTGGTCATCGCCGGGCCGCGGTTGAAGGCGTCGACGCTCTCGATCAGCGACAGCACCTGGCGGTTCCAATCGGCATACAAGCTGTCCGACCGCATGAACTCCGCTGTGCGAAGATCCGCGATCGAACGCCGCAGGTCCTCCGTATCGCTCCACAGCTTGTCGTACCGCGCGCTGTCGCGGAGGAGCTGGCCCGCGTCGCCCTGCCCCGATTGGAGGCGCGCCAGGCTGCGATCCAGCTCCACCAGCGGCTGGCTGATCTGCTGGTAGAGCCGGTCGGTATAAAGCTCGCGGCCCACTTCGCTGGTGGTGCTGGCCGCCGCCTGTATGCCGCTCTCGATCTGCGAGAAGCGCCTGCGCAGATCGTTATACATCTGCTCGCCCTCGACGAGCTGTCCCAAATCGCTGCGGCCCTGCTCGATATCGTCCAGCAGGGCGCTGACGACCTTCAGTCGTTGTTTAAACTGCTCGATATCGAGGCTCTTCAGCAACTCCGGCGAGCCCTGGAAGCTAATCTCTCCGCCCGGGGAGACGAAGTGCCTGCTGGTTCCGCTCGAGATGTCTACAAACTTGTCGCCAATCATGGTTTCGGATGCGACTTGCGCCGTGGAATCGTCCGGGATGCTGGCCAGCCGGTCGCGCTCGACGGTCATGGTCACCTTCACGACGCGGTTGGGCTCGCTCGATCCGGAGAGGGCCACCGACCGCACTTTGCCGACGCCGATGCCATCCACCCGGACCGGCGCTCCCGCTCCCAGCCCCGTGGCATCGGGAATGTAGAGATACGTGGTGGCCCTCTCGGTCAGCAGCGTTCCCCCGGTCAGCAGGTACGCGAGTATCGAGAGGATGACCACCGCCGCCGCGGAGACGGTCAATACGCGGAACTTGGCCCAGCGGATATAGCGCGCGGACGGCATTCACTCGGATTGTACCGCGACGGCCGGCGGTAACACGGGTTACACTGGAAGCGTCTGTGGAATAGGGAGGTAAGGAATGTTCGAATCCATCGGTTGGCCGGAGTTGTTGGTGATCCTCGCGGTCGCTACGCTGTTGTTTGGAGGGAAGAAGATCCCGGAAGTGGCCAAGGGGCTTGGCGAGGGCATACGCAACTTTAAGACCGCATTGAAAGGCGACACTGAAAACGACGCCGAAAAGACCTGACCGCCGTGAAGATCCGATCCAGAAAGTTCGAAGGCCGTTGCTCCAGGCACAAGCGATATAATCCCGCCATCGACGGGCAAGGCGGCATCCGGGGCGGTTGCCCGCGGTGCAACCTGCTTTTCGATATTTGGGAAGCCTCCCTCAAGCTGAATCAGTTGATCCGCAGGTTCGACCCCAACCTCGACGATCTCCAGCGGCCGTCCCCGCGCAAGCCGCCCGCGCACGACCCGCGCCAGTTGAGTTTGATTGTGGAGTGACGGGGGACAGGCCATCGTTTCTTGAGGCTTGTCAACCCTCGCCAAAGCAGGGCTGGTTGACAGACGACAAAAAGCGATCGTCTGTCCTACGAAACCAGCGCGCGCGCCACGATCCAGGACTTCTCCAGAACCGAGAGCCGCACGCGGCGCGAGAGCACGTCGTAACCGCTGCTCTCGATCCGCTCGAGCAGCCGCGAGTAGATTGAAATCAGCGCCCACAGCGACCGCCGGCTGCGGGGGTGAATCAGGTCCAGCAGCGGCCGCGATGCCTCGTAGTAGGCGCGCGCCCGCGCCGTTTCGTGCCGCATCAACTCCAGAAAGGCCGCGTTGCGCTTCCCCGCGCGCAGGTCCTCTTCGCTCACGCCAAAGCGCCGCAGATCTTCGGCAGGCAGATACATGCGGCCGCGATCCGCGTCTTCGCGGATGTCCCGCAGAATGTTCGTCAGTTGGAAGGCTACGCCGCACTGTTCGGCCAGAGGCAAGGCCGTGGGCGTGTCGAAGCCGAAGATGTGGATGGTGGTCAGCCCCACCACCGAGGCTACTTGATAGCAATAGCGCTGGAGTTGGTCGAACGTTTGGAAGCGGCGCGGCTCCAGGTCCGAAACCACGCCATCGATCATGGCGCGGAAATAGTCGTGCGGGATGCCGAAGCGGCGAACCGTGTGATGGAACGCCGGCCAGACGGGATGCCCGCTGAAACGGCCCTCCAGCGCATCCTCGAGCTCCCCCCGCCAGCGTTCGATGGCCGCGCGCGTGGCGCCGGGCTCGTCGCTCAGATCGTCGCAATAGCGCATGAAGGCATAGATGGCGCACATGGCTTTGCGCTGTTGCGCCGACAGCAGCAGGAACGAGTAGTAGAAGTTCTGGGCGCGGGTTCGGGCCACGCGCCGGCAGTGCTCGTAGGATTGCTCGACTGCGTTCATCGGACCGCCCGCGAGAAGGCCATGCGTGCCAGCGATCCCAGAAGCAGCCGCACGCGCTCCGCCTTCGAAATGGCGGGCCGCGCAGCCAGCACGTCGTAGTCTCGCCGTGCGATTTTATCCAGCACCCGCATGCCCCCGCGGCTAAACAAATCCAGATCCAGCGCCAGCCGCCGGTCCACCATTCTGGAGAGCGGCAACCCTTCCAGGAACAACTCGCGCGCTTTCTCCACCGCTTCCCGCATCACTTCGCGAAAGGCCGGCGTGAACCGCCGCGCGCACAGTTCTTCGACTGTGTAGCCGTGCCGCTCGATCGTCTCGAGCGGAATGTAGACGCGGTCCTTGAGCAGGTCCACCGTCACGTCCTGCCAGAAGTTGGCGAGTTGCAGGGCCGTGCAGGTGGCGTCCGAGAGCCGCTGCCGCTCGGCGTCGGAGTAGCCGCAGAGGTGCAGCACCAGGCGGCCCACGGGGTTCGCGGAATAGCGGCAATAACCGAAAAGATCTTCCCAATCGCGGTATCGGGCGACGGTCTGGTCCTGGACGAACGCCTGGATGAGGTCCGCGAAAGGCTGCCGCGGAATGGCGTACTTCCGCACGGTCCCCATGAGCGCCACGAAAACCGGGTGCGTGGCACGGCCCGCGTACATGGCGTCGAGTTCCGCGCGCCACCATCCCAGCAGCTTGAGGCTTTCGGCGCGGTCGCCCATCTCGTCGCCCAGGTCGTCGGCCCAGCGGCAATAGGCGTACACATTGTAGAAATCCTGGCGCAACCGCCGGGGAAGCAGAAAGGTCGCCACGTGAAAGTTCTCGTAGTGACGCCGGGCCAGCCAGCGGGTATAAGCTCCGGCTTCCTCGGCGGCGTACGGGGTGCGAAGGGCCTCCGGCGACCTCACGAAGTCGGCCGGAAGCAGAAACGCGCGCGGTCCCACGCTCGGCACCTACGGAACAATCGCCGTCTTCAGGTGGCCGTTGTGGCTCATCAGGTGGCGCATCACTTCCAGGAGGTTGGTCAGCGGTTCTTCGCGATTGACGAAGAAGGCGGCCGTGATGTGTCCCGCGCAAACCAGGTCGAGCGCCTTCTGGATGTACGCCGGGGTATGGTGGAAGCTGGCCTTGCAGGTGATTTCGGAGTAGTGCAGCAGCGCCGTGTCGAGACTGACCTTGCTGTCGTTAGGGCAGCCGCCGAAGAAATTCACCGTGCCGCCGCGCCGCACCATGTCCACCGCCCACTGCCAGGTCTGGGGCTTGCCCACGGCTTCGATGGCAATGTCCACGCCGCGGCCGTGGGTCAGACCGCGGATGGCGCTCAAGGGGTTGGTGTCGCCTTCCACCGCGATCAATTCGTCCACGCCGAGCGCGGCCGCCCGTTCAAGCTGGGACCGGCGCCGGCCCACCGCGATCACGCGGCAGCCATACAGCTTCGCCAGCTTCGCGAACATCAAGCCGATGGATCCCAGCCCAATGATGGCGATGGTGTCGCCTTCCCGCGGAGCGGTCTCTTCGAAACCGCGAACCACGCAGGCCAGCGGCTCCACCAGCGCCGCGTCGCTATATCCCACGTGGCCGGGAATGAGATAGGTATTACCTTCGACGATGCGGGCCGGAATCCGGATGTATTCCGCGTAGGCGCCGTTGTTGAACAGCAGGTCTTCGCACAGATTCTGCAACCCGCGCCGACAGAAAAAACACTCCTCGCAGGGGGCCGAGTTGGCCGCCACCACGCGCTGCCCAATCGAAAACTTCGTGACATCCTCGCCTACCGCGACTATATCGCCGGCCAGTTCATGCCCGAACACAGCCGGGGGCACAATCATTCGGGCGTGATATCCACGGCTAAAAACCTTGACATCGGTGCCGCAGGTCAACGCCACCTTCACTCGTACGAGAATGTCTCCGCAGTCAATTGTCGGAACGGCTACCGGCTCCACCTGCAAGTGTTCTTTACCGTAAAGCACGGCAGCCATCATGTGGCTATTCACTATGACCACCTCTGTGGCTGAACGATTATTTTCAAAGATTTAGCTCCTGGATGCAATGCCAAATCGATTCCTGAACGAATTTTAACCAAAGGCAAACGGTGAGAGATCAGCTCCTCCACCGGGATTTCGCCGCCAAAAACCAGCTTCGCGGACTCCGCTTGCAGGTCCACTGATGCACTATAGCACCCCAAGAGGCTGCGTTCACCTACGCAGATGTCCGCCCCCGAGGCTTCGATGCGTTCCGTAGCCGAAGTTTGGGCAAAAAGCAGGATGCGCGAGCCGGGACGCGAGCAAGCCATCGCCTGGTCGACGATCCCGCGGGCGGAAACCGCCACAATCACCAGGTCCGCGCCGCGTCCCTCCGTGAGGCGCTTGACTTCCGAGGCGACATCCATCGTGCGGGGGTCCCAGGTGAATTGCGCGCCGCACCGCGCCGCAATACGCAATCGCTCGCCGATGGTATCGGTGGCCGCGATGCGGGCGCCCCTGCGATTCACCAGCATGGTGAACATCAGTCCGATAGGCCCCTGCCCCAGGATGACCACGAAATCTTCCGGCTGCGGATCGCATTGCACCACAGCCTTCAGGCACGTGTTCAGCGGCTCTACCAGAGTGGCGCGCTCAAAGGAAACTCCGCCGGGGATTGTCTCGACACCGCGCTCCACAATCCAGTCCATTACCCGCACGTATTGCGCAAACCCTCCCCCCGCCGGCTCGAAGCCCGCCGAAATGCCGACTTTCCTGTACACCGGGCACTGCGCGTAAATCTTGCGCCGGCAATAGAAGCATTCCAGGCACGGGATGTGATGAAATGCCACCACCCGGTCGCCCGGCCGGTATTTCGTGACGCCAGCCCCCACCGCCGCCACGACTCCCGCGGTCTCGTGCCCGTACACCCGCGGTGGCGCCAGCAGGTTGTGCTCGATCTTCTTGAGGTCGGTGTGACAGATGCCACAAGCTTCCACCCGTATCAGCATCTCGCCAGGCCCGATCGCGGGCGTAGGGATCTCCTCGATGCTGACCACGCTCTGTCCGCGGTAGACGGCTGCGTGCATCGTTTCCGGTACAACGCTCGAGTCAGAATCGGCAGTCGGCAAAAAAATCCCCCAGGACGCGCGCGGCCCGGACTGCTCGCTGCCGCAGCCGGCACAATTCCGGCAGCCGGGCCAAAGGGCGGCGCAATGTTTCTCTTAGAACTACCATTGTATCGAAGTGGCCGTCCGCGCGCAGGGCCGCATTGAAGTCATTCGCCATAGTTTCGCCCGCCAGATCGGTTACCGC
Source organism: Bryobacteraceae bacterium (assembly GCA_049516835.1). Taxonomy (GTDB): domain Bacteria; phylum Acidobacteriota; class Terriglobia; order Bryobacterales; family Bryobacteraceae; genus Fen-178. Next base: position 23,126 of record JBEKSR010000004.1, read on the forward strand.
CCGAACGCAATAGAACGGCAAGCCGCGAGCTTGGGCGCGCGCGGCCACTCCAGCGGCCTCCATTTCCACCACGATCGCTCCACCGGCGCGCAGACGGCGCTTTTCCTCCGCCGTTTGCGCTACCCGGTCAATCGAGCAAACCACGCCGGCATGGTGGGGGGACGCGGTAGCAACCGGCAGGGCTTCGTAGCGGCGGTCCGCCGCCGCCACGCTGGTTCCCACCACCACGTCCGCCACGCCGAGCTGAGGGTCGAGCGCGCCGCAAAACCCCGTGCTGATGATGGCGTCGGGCTGGAACACCTCGCACGCGGCGTCCACGGCGGAGGCCGCGCGCCGGGCGCCGACGCCATTGGCAACCAGCAGCAACTCATGGCCGCCCAGTTGGGCGAAACGCGCCCAGTCCACGGGTAACCGCGCCGGATGCGATCCTGCCCCACGCAGGCCACGGAACTCCGTGGGGGCGGATGCGATCAGCAGCAGTCTCATGCGGTTCTCTGGAACCACTCCACGGCGCGGGCCAGCGCCGTCTCCGCCGGACCGGGCTTCCAACCCAATTCGCGCCGCGCCTTCTCGTGCGTCACCCACATCTTCTTCTTGGCCATGCGGACCCCATTCAGGGGTACGCGGGGCGGCGTTCCGGTGACCTCCGCCCATGCTGTGCTGCACGCGCCCGCGCACCACGCCACCGCGTACGGCAGCCGCATGGTGGGCGCCTTGCGGCCCGTAATCTTCGCCAGCTTCGCGAAAATCTCCGCCAGCGTCAAATTCTCGGACCCCAGAATGTACCGCTCTCCCGTCCGGCCGCGTTCGCAGGCCAGCAGGTGCCCCGCGGCGACATCGCGCGCGTCCACTACGTTCAGCCCCGTGTCGATGAACGCCGGCATGCCGCCACTTAGAAAGTCGGCCACGATCTGGCCGGTGGGAGTGGGCTTCACGTCATGATCGCCAATCGGCGCCGTGGGGTTCACCGTCACCACCGGAAGCCCGCCGCGCGCGAACTCGAGCGCCACCTGCTCCGCCAGAAACTTCGAGCGCTTGTAGTCACCCACCATGTCTTCGAGCGAGACGGGAGTGTCCTCGTTCCCGATGCCGCCATGCGGAATCCCGATGCACCCCACGGAGCTGGTATAGACCACGCGCTCGACGCCGGCGCTCTTGGCGGCTGCGAGCATATTGCGTGTGCCATCCACGTTCGACTGGTACAGCTCGCCGGGATGCCTGGCCCACAGCCGGTAGTCCGCGGCGACGTGGAAGAGCAGGCCGCAACCGGCCACGGCGCGTTCCAGCGAGGCGGGGTCGCGCAGATCGCCGGTGACGCATTCCACATCCAGCTCCGCGACGCGGCTGCCCGCGCGCACCAGGGCGCGAACCGCGTACCCGCGCTCGCGAAGTTGGCGGGCGACGTGCCATCCGAGGAACCCGGAGGCTCCCGTGACCAGAACAGGTTTCATGTTAGAGCGGCGATCGCCCGCAAGCGGGCAATGGGCAAGTTAAAGCATGCCCCACCTATCGCAATGTCCATGCCAGCATCTTCAAATTGTCGGCCAACCCGGCGTTGATGCCTAACGCGGCGGAAGGCTCAAACCCGCAGTGCACCATGCAGTGCTCGCAGCGAGGATCGTTGCCTGGGCCGTAGCTCTCCCAAGGCGTCTCGGTCATCAGCTCCGCGAAGGTCTTGTAGTGCCCGTCCGTGATCAGGTAGCACGGGCCTTTCCAGCCCTTCACATTGTAGGTCGGGTTGCCCCAGGCGGTGCAGGGCAGCTCGCGCTCGCCCTTCAGGAATTCCAGGTACATGGGCGTCTGATGCACCGCATACTTCGCGGCGATGCGATCGATGTCCTTGAACTTCTCGTGCACGTCTTCGCGGGTCAAGAAGATTTCCCGGTCGTCCACGGCGGAGTACCCGTACCCCGGCGCAATCTGGTGGCCGTCCACGTGGAACTGCCGGAGATACTCGAACAGCTCTTCGATCTCCCGCATGTCCGTCTCTTTATAGACGGTGGTGTTGGTGCACACCTGGAAACCCGCGGCCTTGGCGGCCTGGATGCCCTGGATGGCTTCCCGGAATACGCCTTCGCGCTCGACGCACAGGTCGTGGGTCTTCTCCAAGCCGTCCAGGTGGACGTTGAAGTAGAAGCGCCGGTGCGGCCGGAATTCCCTCAGGCGTCTCTTGATGAACATGCCGTTGGTGCAGAGGTAGATGTGCCGGTTGCGCTCGAGTATCCCCGCCGCCAGATCGCCGATCTGCGGATACATCAGGGGCTCGCCGCCGCAAATCGAGACCACCGGCGCGCCGCATTCGTCCACGGCGAGCAGGCACTCCTCGAGCGGCACCCGCTCCCCGATGCTCGATTCGTACTCGCGAATGCGCCCGCACCCCGTGCACGTCAGGTTGCAAGCGTGCAGCGGCTCGAGCATCAGCACGATCGGGAAACGCTTGCCGATCATGGGATGCGGCGGGCGGGCCCTGGGGGCGGGCCCAGAGGGCACCCCGCCGGTCTTGGGCGGCAGAACACGGAACGGGTTGGATCGGCCGGCATCCGGCGCGGCGTTCTTCTGCCACTCCGGGCGGGGCCGCATCTTGTTCCTGATGATGTATCCGGCCAGGCCGGCGGTCATGGCGATCGGAAACTTCATGAGCTATCCATTCGAGTTCGCCCGGGCCTTCACGAACGAAGACAGCGCGAGCAGCGGGAAATAGTCTTTGTACAGGTGATAGTTCAAGTAGAACACTTTCGGGAACCCCGTCCCGGTGGCCAGCTCCTCCCGCCAGCTTCCATCCTGGCGCTGGGTTCTCAACAGGTATTCGATGCCATGCCGCACGCTCGAGCTGGCGGCGTCGCCTCCAGCGATCAGGCCCAGCGTGGCCCACGCGCTTTGCGAAGGCGTGCTCGGCCCGGGCGTGTAGACGCCGTTATCGTAGCTGGCGCAGCTTTCGCCCCAACCGCCGTCCGCGTTCTGGATGGAACGCAGCCACTCGCCGGCGCGCAGGACGTGCGCTTCGCGGTCGCTCTCCCCCGACGCCGCCAGGCCCCGCAGCGCGAAACAAGTGCCATAGATGTACGCCACGCCCCAACGGCCGTACCAGCTTCCATCGGCCTGCTGGTTCTTTATGAGCCACTCGACGCCGCGCCGCACGGCGTGGTGATCGCGGCCCACCCCGTGCGCCGCCAGCGCCTCGAGGGTGCGCCCGGTGATGTCCGGGCAGGTGGGATCGAGCATGGCGTTGTGATCGGCGAAGGGAACGTTGTTCAGAAACTTCCAGTTGTTGTCGGCGTCGAAAGCCGCCCATCCGCCATCGCGCGATTGCATGGCCAGCAGCCAGTCGATCGCCCGTGCGTGGCAGGCCTTCTGCGCCGCGGCATCCGAAGCCGGCGCCTGGCTCAGCGCCAGCATCACCATGGCGGTGTCGTCGATATCCGGATAGTGCTCGTTGCGGTAAAAGAAGCCCCATCCGGAAGGCTCGGTGTGGGGCCGCTTTACGGACCAATCGCTCTTGCGCCGGACCTCGTTGGCCAGCAGCCAATCGGCCGCCCGCCGGACGGCCGCATTGTGCGGGTCGCCCTGTGCCAGCGCGTAGGCGGCGATGGCGGTGTCCCAAACCGGCGAGAAGCACGGCTGGAAGAAAAACCGTTCGCCATCGTCCACGATGAGGTCCTCGAAGTGGCGCAACGCCTCCACCCGCAACGGGTCGTCCTGGGCATAGCCCAGCACATCCAGCGCCATCACCGAATACATCATGGGCGGATAGATTGCGCCCAGCCCGTCGGAGCCGTGCATCCGCTCGATCATCCACTGCCTGGCTCTCTCGATGGCCTTCCGCCGAACGCTCTTCGACCCGCTGCGCTCCCACCACTTCAGCAGCTTGTCCACTGTCAGGAAGACGTTGTGCCAGGTGAGCCAACGGGGGTCTTTGTGGAACGCGGGGCTCACGCCCGGAAGCCAGATCTCATCCAGGGTGAAGCCCGGCGGAACCGGACGGCGCGGGTTGGCGGCATGGACGATGGCCAGCGACACCACGATGGCGCGCGTCCACGCGGACATCTGGTATAGAAAATCGAACGGCAGCAGCACGACTTCGGGCGGAATGCTGGGGCAGTATTGCCGCGGGTACAGGTCGAACAAGCTGAGATTGACCTTGACGTAGCTGTTGGCCGCCTGAATGCCGCCCAGCTCGAGGATGCGGCGGCGCAGCCGCGCCATGCGCGGGTCGTCCACCGGCACTCCCGCGAGCTTCAGCGCCACATAGGCCTTGACCGACGCGCTCACCTCCGCAGGCCCCTGGACATAGATGTTGAAGCCGCCGTCGGAAAGTTGCCGGTCGAGAATCGAGCGCGCCGCTTTGTCGATCAGCGGCCGGGTCTCCGGCTCCCACTTGCCGTCTACAGGCGGATACAGCCACAACTGGAAGAGGATGAAATCGGATTCCAGCGTGGTGTCGGCGGTCAGTTCGGCGCACCAGTGCCCGTCGCGCGCCTGAAGGTCCGCCAGGCGCGCGGCGGCGCGGCGCACAGCCTCGCCGGAGGCCGGGCCCAGAGGGCACCCCAGTTGGTTCTCGACTTGTACGGGAGCGCTCATCGGATCGGCACAGTCAGTTCGGCGGGCAGCGAGAACCGCACGTCTTCGTCCACCAGTTCGATCTCTTCCAGTTGGCGGAAGCCATGCTCGCGCAGAAACTCGATCAGCTCCTGGACCAGGTGCTCGGGCGCCGAGGCTCCCGCCGTCACCCCCACATTCTTCACGCCATCGAGCCAGGCCGTGTCCACGTCGGAGCAATCGTTCACCAAGTGCGAGCGCACTCCAAAATTGTCACCCACCTCCACCAGTCGCTTCGAGTTCGAGCTGTTTTCCGAACCGACCACGAGCAGCAGGTCGATGGCTTCGGAAATCGCCTTCACCGCCATCTGGCGGTTCTCGGTGGCGTAACAGATGTCCTGCGCGGGCGGCCCTTCGAGGTGCGGAAACCGCTCCTTCAGCCGGTTGACCAGATCGCGCGTTTCGTCCAGGCTGAGGGTGGTCTGGGTAAGGTATCGCACGCGCGTGGCGTCCGGAACCTCCAGCCGGTCGACATCCTCCAGGGTTTCCACCAGGTAACTGCGGTCCGGCACTTCGCCCAGCGTGCCGATCACCTCATCGTGGTCCCTGTGCCCGATGAGCACAATGCTGTAGCCGTCGCGCGCGAACCGCACCGCCTCCAGGTGCACCTTGGTGACCAGCGGGCAGGTGGCGTCAATCACATCCAGCCGCCGCTCCTTGGCCTGTCTTCGCACCGACGGCGCCACGCCGTGCGCGCTGAAGATGGCCCTCGCCCCCGCGGGCACTTCGTCCAGCTCCTCGACGAAGATGGCGCCGGCCTCCCGCAATTCATCCACAACGTGCTTGTTGTGCACGATTTCCTTGCGAACATAAACCGGAGGCCCGTACAGATCCAAAGCGATCTTCACCACGTCGATAGCCCTGACGACGCCCGCACAGAAGCCCCGCGGCTTGAGCAGAAAGATCTTCTTGTCCGCACCGTGATTGGGTGCGAAAAGCTTAAGAGGCATACCGGCGATTGGAAACGATTATAACAAGTGGCAAACTGAACTCATGCCCGAATGGACCGAGGTCAAAGTATTGGACGGCGTAGACTTGCGATTGGTTGCCAGCGCTTCGGGCATTCGCGCCATTGAATTCGACCCCGGGCCGGTCTCGGAAGGCCAACGAAACGACCGCAATCCCCTGTTGCTCGAGGCCGTGCGCCAATTGCGGGCCTACTTCGCCGGCCAGTTGCGCGAGTTCCAACTGCCGCTGGATATCGAGGGCACCGAGTTCCAGAAACGCGTATGGTGCCAGGTGGCCGCCATCCCCTATGGTGAGACGCGCAGCTATTTGCAGATTGCTACGGCCATCGGATCGCCGCGGGCCGTGCGCGCCGTGGGCGCCGCCAATGGAGCTAACCCGGCGCCGATCGTGGTGCCGTGCCATCGGGTGATCGGCGCCAAAGGAAAGCTGGTGGGGTACGGCGGCGGGCTGGCAATGAAGAAACGGCTGCTGGAACTGGAGGGGGCGCGAGCGTTGCGGCTGGGGCTGTGAGGTGGGGCAGACCAGCATTTTCGCAGCTCTACCGATTGGAGCGTAGCTTCTCAGAGGGGGGTTCATGAGACGTTTCCGGCTGACTCACGACCGGGTTGATGGGCGCAGGCGGAATTGACGGAACAAAGCCAATCCCGGAGCTAAGTGGTTGATTTGGTGGTGGCTCCGGGGGCCGGCTCGCTTCGCTCGCGGGGCCGGGGGCCAGGGGCCAGGGGAAAGCGGCTCGCTGCGCTCGCCGGGTTGGGGGGCGCGGGACTCGATTTTCTGGAGGGCCGCGAGGGCGCGGTGGTAGGAACGGTCGGCGGCGTCGATGCGGCGCTGGAGACGGTTGAAATCCTCGCAGCCGGGGTCGCAGACCTGGGCCATCTCGAGACCTTTGGCCGGGTTGTAGAGGCCTTCGAAGTTGTACCGCCAGATTTGCGCTTCGAGGGTGCGGAAGCGGCGTTGGAGCCACTCGGCGGTGATGAGGGTATCGACCAGGGCGCGGACTTCGGGAGTGGCGGGCTGGTAGCGGTCGTAGTATTCGGCGGTGAGGAGCGCGAGGGCCGCGGGGTCTTCGCCGGGGATGACCTGGGATTGTGCGTGGATGCCGGATTTCAAGGCATTGAAGCGGACTGCGGCCTTACCCTCAGCGGAGGTTGGACCAGTGGATTTTTGCGCGTTGAGCCGGTTGGCCTCGATTTGTTGTAGAGTTGACATGGTTTTGACGGGGGGATGCAGAAGAGGTTTGGAAAGCCTGTGAGATGCCGCTCTGAGTGCCCCTGCTTTGACAGTAGCTTATGGACTGGGGGGCGCCGGATGGGGTTGGGGTATAAGGGCTTTAGAATCAAGGAAAAAAATGGTGAAGAAACTTGTTACTGGGTTTGGGGATGGGACATCGGATCGGCGCCGGCAGCGCCGGGTAGAGCCGGAAGGTCGAGGGGTGGGATTGGCGCGCGAACGTTACCGTCACCGCTACGCGACGACGTTGCGGCGCCAATCTCCGAGTGACGCGTGACTCGCTCGGAATCGCCAAACGCGGTCGATCGACGCAACTCCCCTCCGGCTTGCCCATAATCCGGTCACACCCCTGAAGGTCAGTCGGAGTGCGCCTATTGCCGCTATCGGCCCTGAACGCTACCGAGTACACGCACCAGAACCACATTAGTGCCGAACGCCACAAGAAACGCTGGCAGTGCTGTTATGATCGGCCAGATTCCGAGCGAGAGAAGCAGGAGGTGCTGGTGCTGGTTGCTTGATCCGGAAGACAGTGAATGGATGTTGGCGCCAACAGCAAGTCCGAATGCCCCGACCGCAACGGCGAAGGCGACGTGCAGGGCGGCAGAGCCAGGTAAGTTCCGAAGCCAAAAGCGCTCGTACGCAATGTGAGCGCCGTATCCAATGGCGCTTACTACCCAAGCGGCCAAGCGCCACGCCTGGACGTGAGTGGCCGGCAACGCGAAGACGATTCCAACAAGAGCGTACCCGCTACCGACGAAGAGGGCCGTACGTACCCACGATTTACGAGGTGATTCGCCCATGTGCTTGGGAAACTCCTGTTTGGTCCGAGCTGCCTGAACCGACGTGGCACGCCCACATGCTATGCCGATAACTTCGCATTATAAGGCCACTTGGTCGTCTATCGTCCAGGCTGCCTGCAGCTGCCGAGGTCTGCCCGCTGCTGGAGGATCGTCGGACACTCGGACAAAGCTCCCCGTTGCGACGATCAGGATCGACAAGTCGTGGTGAGCAGCGACTCGGACGGTCTCGCCGTAGACCCGCCTGGCTCAGCCGACAGTTTCTGAATCGCCCATGATTCGGCGGGCATCGATACGGCGCTTCTCCAAGATGGCGACTGTGGTCGATTGAAGACGCCGTTGGCGGCGGCGAGCGCGTCGTGGGGGGACCCGGCGTGTCGATTCCCGCCATTTTCCATGTGCGCCGGCGGATTGTTGGGGCTGTCCGATGTGGGACGCCTTCGACCACGCACCCGGTGGCATCAAGGTTTCTGACAAACGGGCGTCGATTTGTGAAAATGGGACAAGGGATGAAACGCAAGTTCCCGATCCTCGGCCAGGTTCGAGATGTCGAGGGCGGAGAGTGGGATGTGCTCGATATACGCGACACCAAACACGGTTTCGATTTGCTTTTCGGTTCGCCGCGGCCTCGTGTGGGATACTGGGGCGGTCCGCCACGTCTGATCGCAACTCAACCTCTGATAGATTTCTGGGATGTCAACCGGACAATGCACGACGGCGTGCTGTACGACTTGCCGGCCGGGCGAACCACACTCAAACGAATGCGACATCGTTTGGGCTTCCACTATCTCGACGACTTATCCCAGTTTTGGAAGGACCGGATCGAAGACCTGGAAACGCTGAGCGCGCGTGAGTTTGCCATGCGGCACAAAGTCGATGTCGAGGTGGCGATCGACACGCGCAGGAGACTGCTCGGCAGGCGCACGCGCGACCCGGGCTGGTGGCGCAAGCCCAGACCACTCAAAATCCTTCTATCCAACATCTCGCTGAGCCAGATGGGGAGGAAACTGCGCATCTCTATCAGCCAGGCCAAACGTCTCAGGGATAGAGCACGCCGGGAATCGTAGCCTCGATTTCCATGGCAGGTCTTTCCCGCCCCTACACGGTCACCGGCGAGGCCGCCCGCACCATCCCCAGCAGCTTGTCGTCGAACTCAAACCCGGCTGTGCGCGGCTTGCGGTGGCGCAGGTACCAACGGTAGGTCTCCTTCAGCCCGGCCTCGAACGGCGTCAGGGTCATCTTTAGCAGGCGCCTCACCTTGGCGGTGTATTCGGTGATGGGCGGCACGTCGTAGTATTCGCCGAAATAAAGGGGCTCTGCCATGGCGTTGCCGCCGGCTTGCGCGATGATCTCGCGCGGCACGCGCACCAGCGTCGGTTCCACGTTCGCCACCTTGGCGAGACGCGCAGCTATTTGCGGATTGCCACGGCCATCGGATCGCCCGTGGGCGCCGCCAATGGAGCTAACCCGGTGCCCATCGTGGTCCCCTGCCATCGCGTAGTCGGCGCCAACGGAAAGCTGGTGGGGTGCGGCGGCGGTTTGGCGCTGAAGCAACGGCTGCTGGAATTGGAAGGCTGTGCCACGATGTCATTTTAGCCCTCCCGCAAAGTCAGCGGAGAAGAACCAGGCCGGCCGCCACCGGAACCAGCACCAATGCCAGCATCACCCAGGTCCAGCGGTTGCCAAAGTTCAAGGTATAGCCGACACCGAAGCGCTTCTCAATCAGGATGGACGGGTCCGCGGGATTGACGTAAAGCAGTCCCCACTTCCAGCAGGCGTCGGGGGTTCGGTCGCCCTTGGGTGCGGGGCGCCCGCTGGGCCCGGCGGCGACGGTTGCGCGGCTGCCGCCCTGACCGCCGCGCAGCAGGCTCACGGTAAAAGCGGCGATCACGGCCGTCAATGCCAAACCCCAGACGTTGACAGCCGCCGCCGAAGGCTGGAACACCGTGAACCAGGCTGGGAGAACAAGGAAGTACTCGGTTACGATCAGCAACTGCACGATGCGCCGTCGAAAACCACGCTCGGCAGCGGCGCCTTCGCCCGAGGTCGAGATGCGGCGCGACCAGTGCAGAAGTCCCCAGGCCACGCCGATCGACAGCAGGCACATGCCAGCGAATAAGGCCAAGAAGCCGGCCACCGTCGCGGGTGTGGTGGCCACCCAGCGATCCGCCCCATGCAGGCCCCAGTGCACCGGAAAACGTCGCGGCAAGCGGTCCCAGTGGAGACCTGCCCAGAGGCCCAGGCCCCCCAGAAACAATACCGGCAGCGCTGCGACCATCGGACCCCCCGGCAGGCCCTCCCGCGGCGCCGCCAGATCCACTTCCAGAATCGGACTGGGTGAAACCGCATAAGCCAGCGCCCGCCCATGCGAGCTGACCAGCGCCCATAGAAACCCGCCACCCAGAATCAGCCCCGCGGCCAGGGGCATGCCGGCCAACAGTTGGATCGCGATCGCAACCAGCGTGGAACTCCACACGATGGCGCGAAACCTTCGCAGTATCCGCTGGCCGCCGGTGGTGCGGCGGAATTCGGGAGCTACCGTGACCGCAAAGAAGAGGTCAGGGCGCGTCAATCCCGGAACTATATGGGACAGCCCGCCTATCAACAGCAGGAACGCGACGAATAGAATCATCTCTCCAGACATGGACTAACTCCTTTCCAAACTCTCGGCCAGGCACCGTAGTTCACGGGCGATGCGGTCGCGCGGAAAGCCGCGTGCCTGCATCTCGGCCGCCAGTTCTCTGAGGCGGCGCTGAAAGGTCTCTCCGGTCTCGGGATCGGCATACTCCGGCACCGCCCGCGAAACCACCCGTGCCCCACTGCGCCGCCCGATCTCCAGCCACCCTTCCCGCTCCAGCGTGCGATACGCCTCCGCCACTGTGTTGAAATGTACGCCCAGGTCGAGCGCCAGCCGGCGAACCGGTGGCAACTGGTCCCCGGCTTTCATTTCGCCATTGACCAGCAAGATGCGGAGACCGTCCACAATCTGCCGGTAGACCGGAATCGAAGACTGCAAATCGATACGCAATATCATGACTGTATCTTGTACATATACATTGTACAATGGCGTCATGAAAAAAGCAACTGTTTTTTTTCGCTTCCGATCATGGGAGCCGGCGACCCTCTAAAGATGGACCATGGTCAGACCGGGAATGCGATTAAAGCCGCGGAGGTTGCCGGTACCGGCCGCGTAGCCCAGTTCCAGGGCGCAAGCCCCGATAATGATGTCGGCCAGTGGGAGATTGATCCCTTTCGCAGCTTGCCCGGCGACCACCGGCCGGTTGTCCTGCTCCGTCGCGATATCCCGGCCCCTACACGCTCGCCGGCGACGCCGCCCGCATCATCCCCAGCAGCTTGTCGTCAAACTCAAACCCCGCCGTGCGCGGCTTGTGGTGGCGCGTGTACCAACGGTAGGTCTCCTTCAGCCCGGCCTCGAATGGCGTCAGGGTCATCTTCAGGAGGCGCCTCACCTTGCCGATGTATTCGGTGATAGGCGGCACGTCGTAGTATTCGCCAAAATAAAAGGGCTCTGCCATCGCGTTGCCGCCGGCTTGCGCGATGATGTCGCGCGGCATGCGCACCAGCGTCGGTTCCACGTTCGCCACCTTGGCGAGTTTCTCCACGAACTCCACCTGCGTCAGCGGCCTGGGATCCCCGATGTTGAACGCCTCACCCTCTGCCCGAGGTTCCGACATGGCGCGAATTAGAGCCTCCACCAGGTCGTTCACATAGACGAACTGCATGAGGCGGTAGCCGTCGCCGGGGATGATCAGGGGCCGGCCCGCGCGCAGGCGGTCCCAAAAAAACTGTTCGCGGTAGAACGGATTGCCCGGCCCGTAGATGAAGGGCGGACGGAAAGTCACCAGCGGCAGACCAGTCTGCCGGCGCATCCGGAACAGCAGGCGCTCGGTGGCGGCCTTGTGGCTGGCGTACCGCTCGGGGTGATATTCGGGAGCCAGCGGGTCGCTCTCCTTGTGGTTCAGGCCGTCGCCGTAGGCGGCCACGCTGGACATAAAGATGTAGCGGCTGAGCCGGTCGCCGCAGGCCCGCACGGTGGCCTCCACCTGCGCCGCCGTGGTGCCGCGCTCCCAATCGTAGACGTTGTCGAAAACCACGTCGAAGCGGCGCGTGGACAGGGCCTCGCGCACGGAATCCGCGTCATTGCGGTCCGCCATGATGTTCTCGACGCGCCTTCCCCAATCGTTCTTCGGCTGGCGGTGGAACACCGCTACTTCGTGGCCGTCCTTCAACAGTTCCTCCACCAGGAGACGGCCAATGAAGAGCGTTCCCCCGATGACCAGTACTCTCATATGCTCCCGAAAACCGAAATGTTATAATACCAACTCCAACCCCCATGCGCGATCATGCCGCAGCCGCCCTCACGACAATTGTCGTGGACGATGAACAACTGGCCTGCGACGAGCTTTCCTACCTCCTCAAGGATTTCCCGGAAGTGGAAGTAATTGCAACGGGTTCCAATGGGTTGGACGCCATCGAGCTGATCCGCAAGCTGGAGCCGGAAGTGGTCTTTCTGGACGTCCACATGCCCGGCCTCGACGGCCTCGGCGTGGTCCGGCGGCTGCGCGAAACAGGAATCGAGCTGCCGCACTTCATTTTCGTCACCGCCTACGATCAGTACGCCGTCGAGGCCTTCCGCCTGGAGGCCATGGACTACCTTCTCAAGCCCGTGGATAAAGGCCGGCTGGCGGAGACCATCGAGCGAGCCAGGCGCGCCGTGCAGGATAAGCAGGCCCCCGCCGAGCCGGCCGCCCCCGCGGGCGCCCCCAAGAGCGCCCCGCCGGCGCCGCGCACCAAGTTGCTGGTGCGGGCCAACAACCGCAACTTCATCGTGGACGCCAACGACGTAATCTACGCCACCATCGACGACGGCACGATCACGCTGGTGACTACCACCCTCGAGGGACATTCCAACTACCGCACCGTCGAAGATCTCCAGGCCAACCTCGACCGCGACCTGTTCTGGCGCGTGCACCGCTCTTACTTGGTGAACATCAACCGGATCAAGGAAGTGGTGCCGTGGTTCAAATCCAGCTACCAGCTCCGCATGGACGACCGCAAGCACACCGAGATTCCCGTCAGCCGCGTGCAGACCCGGCGGCTGCGCGAGCTGTTCAAACTGTAATCAGTAGAGATCCAGATCGTGGGCCGAGACAACCCGTCCCCGATAGTTTTTCCGCACGTCTTTCAAGAGGGCCTTATCCGTCGTGCCGCGAATGAGCTGGTGATACAGCACCAGGAGTTTCGGCTTGGCCTGCGCCGCGATTTGCGCCAGTTCGGTCGAGGAGGTGTGGAACTCGCGCAGGTATTCCATCCAGCCCGGCTCCGGCCTGTTCGCGTCGACCAGCGAGTAGACTTCGTGCAGCAAGACATCGCAGCCGTGGCAGGCATCCACCAGCGCCGGGCTCGGGGCACAGTCGCCGGAGATCACAATGGAACGGTCCGGCGTGTCGATCCGGTAGCCAAAAGCCTGGGGCCAGGACCCGTGATGCACCGCAAACGCGGTCACCTTGAGATCCCCCTCACGGTAGACCACGCCCGCTTCCACGTCGTGCGCCGTTACCTGGTACCCGGTGGTATTGGCATGCTCGAGCCCATGGACGCGGACATCGATATCCTGCTCCCAGGCGGCTTCAATGTAGCCGGCCATGGCCGTGGTCCCTTTGGGCCCGTAGAGGTCTAGCGGCTCCTTACGGCCCAGCACCCAGGGAGAGAAAATCAGGTCCGGCAGTCCCAGAGTGTGGTCCGAGTGCAGGTGCGTGAGGAACACCCGATTCAGCCTGGGCGCCTGGAGGGCGGGGATCTTGAGCCGCCCAGCCGCCGCTGCCGCGCGCCGGACCACGCCCGGGCCGCTATCGAAAAGATATGCTCGGCCGTTGTAGATGACCGCCACCGCGGGACCCGACCGATCCGGCTCCGCGCGCGGCGTACCGGTGCCCAGGATCACCACCTGCGTAGCCGCCAGCGCGCCGACACACGCCAGCGGCAGCATGAACCACAGTTTCAACATGCAGAGATTATCGCAGGGGGCTTGCGCGCTGTCACTACGCCCGTGAGAACGCCAGCAATAAAGCCATCTCGTGATTGTCGGCGGCGCGTAACGCTTCCACGTAGCGCGTCCGTGCCGCGCCGGGACCGCGCAGACTCTCCCGTCCCCACGAAAACCGTTCACGGCCCAGCCGCATCACCAGAAGGTCGGACATCAGGCGGGCATGACGGCCATTGCCGTTCGGGAACGGGTGTATGCGGACCAGCCGGTGATGAAAACGCACGGCGATTTCATCGGCGGGATAGGTTCCGAATTCGATCCATGCTTGGCTGTCTTCGAGCAACTGGCGCAGTTCCATCGGTATCAGCCAGTAGTCAATCCCGATATTCCGTTGGCTGGTCCGGAACTTGCCGGCCCATCGCCATACGTCGCCAAACATGTGCTTGTGCAGGTCCTTGATGAATTTTTCGCTCAGCAGATCGCGCCGGCGGCGGCTGAGCGCCCACTCCTCCGCGCGGGCGATATTCTCCTGCTCGGCCTCGTTCAATTCGCGGCGGTAGGCAATATGCGTGGGGATGAGATCGCGCATTTCCTCCGGCGTCAACGGCATCGCAGTGTCCGGCTCCTCGAAAATGCCGCTCACGGCTCGTCCCAGAACCGGCTCGGATTCGTCTCGCGGACGAACTCGTCCAGCCGCGCTTCGGAGTCCTTCGCGCTCACCGCCTGGTCCTCAAGCAGCATCGAATGCTCGACCGGCGCGCGGCGGCGGCGGAGCAGTATGCGCGCCCGGTCCCGGACGATGGCCTCCAGCGGCTTGTTCGGCACGAGCGCATAAACGAGGGTGCAGTCGAGCGCTTCGGCTACGCGCCGCAGCGTCGCCAGTTCTATGGTGCCCTTCGCTTCGGACTGTTCCATCGCGACGACGGAAGGCTGCTTGACGCCGAGCCGCTTCGCGAGCTGCTGGGACGACATGCCGAGACCTCCCCGAATGGCCCTGATCCACCCGCGGACCGGCACGTTGAACCGGGATAATGGACCTATCTCGTTGAAACGCCTATCGAGCTGGGAGCGGGAGTGGGCGGCAAGTTTGGCTCTGTTCATAGGCGATAACCTGTACGCTATGGGACAACTATAGATTGTAGTCTATGGTATTGAATAATGCAAATAGACTATGGTCTATGGTTATTTGGACTTGCTCAGCTTGCGGAAATATTCCGCTACGGCGTCGGCGTAGCCTTGCGGGACGGTCTCTCCGCCTGGGCTGCGAACACTGCCGTTGCCGGTGGTTTCCTCCACTTTGCGGCGAAGTTCCATTTCCACCTGCTCGATGCCCGACATGAGAGCGGCGTGAATGCGCTCCGCCAGCAGCGGATCGTTGGAGTAGGTGTATGGATCGAGACGCTGCAGGTCGCGCATAAGCGCCTGGATATCCTTCGGCATGTTGGGATCGTCCTGGGCCTGCTGTTCGAGTTGCCGCAGGCTTTGTAGCGTATCGCGATAGGTGTTCTGGAAATCCTCCGGACGGACGGGAGCGTTGGGGCCGCCGTTCCAACGATTGCCACCGTACGGGCCGTTGTACTGGTCACCGTACTGTCCGCCTTGCTGTCCCTGTTGGCCAACTTGAGCCTGCTGTTGCCCCTGTTGGCCATCCTGGCCCTGCTGACCGCGTTGTCCCCCCCGCTGCCCTTGCTGGCCGCGCTGGGCTTGCAGTTGCTCCAGTTGTTGACGCAAGCGCTCGACATTGCCCAGCGCCTGCTCCATCGCCTTGTCATCCTGGCCCTGCCCGCCTGGCTTGCCGTCCTTGCCGCCCGCCGCCATCGACTGCTGCACCTGTTTCAACTGGTCCCGCAAATCGTTCAGGCCCTGCGTGATCAGGGATTCGGACAGCACCGCGTACTCGCCCATGCCTTGGCGGATCCAATCGGCGTTGCGCTGCATATCGCGCGGCAACTCCGCCTGCTGCATGTCGCTGAGCGCCTCGCGCAGCTTGCTGGAGGTTTTGCGCTCGGTGGCCATCAGGTCGCGCACGGCGTTCTGCATGTCCTGCTCGAGCTGCTTCAGGTCCTTGATCTCGCTCTCTTTCTGGCCGGCAAGCTGCTCCGCCTGCTGGCGCGTGACGGCCTGGCTCTTGAGGCCGTAGGCGCGGCGCATCTGGCCTTCGAAATCCCGCTGGCGGCTGGCCAGTTCCTCGGCCTGGCGGGCCAGGTCGTCAACCTTCCCGCCGGCTTCCTGGCTGCGCAGCCCGGAGAGCGTCTGCTGCGCCTCTTTCAGACGGTCGGCGGCGCGCCGGGCCTCGGCCTCGCCCTGTGGGGTGCCGGCCTGCTGGGAGGATGCCGCCTGGCGCATATCGTCCACGGCCTGCTGCAAACGGTCAAGCGTCTGCCGCAATTGCTGCGCGTCGGCCCCACGCACCCCGCTCGACTGCTGGCCCTGTTGACCGCGTTGCTGGGCGGACTGCTTCCCCTGCTGGCCTTGCTGCCCGCTCTGCTGTCCCTGTTGTCCCTGCTGGCCTGGCTGACCGTTGCGGCTTAATTGTCCGCTGTCGCCCCGGCTCAACTGCTCCATCTGGCGCTGAAGCTCTTCGGCCTCACGCCGCAGCATCTCCTGCTGCCAGCGCTGCTGGGAGGTCTGCTGCTGATTCTGGCGCTGCTGTTGCGCCAGCTCCTGCTGCCGCCGGGCGAGCTGCTCCAGTTTTTGGAGCGCCTCGTCAATGGCGCGCTGCCGCTGGTCGGCGGATTGCGTCATCCGGCCGCTCTCGTACTGGTTCTTCTCGGTGTCCAACTCCAGGTCGAACAGCCCTTCGAGGTCGCGCGTGGCGCCGTTGCCGCCGCCACCACCGCCGCCACCGCGCCCGCCGCGGCCGCCGAACGCCACCTGGATGTCGCGGAAGGTGGCCTCCGCGCGCAACAGGTATTGCAGCGCTTTCTGCTCCGGCGCGAGCGCGTCCTGCCACTTTGCGCCCTTCAGCTTGTCGGAGGCCGGCCCCATTGACTCCACGGCCTTGTCCATGTCGCCGACGAAGCTCTTGAAGGAGTCGCCCGCGCCCTCAATCGAGCGGGCCTTCATCCGCTCGGAGAGAGATTTCGCCTGGTCGCGCAGTTTCGACTGCACGGAGGAAAGGAACGCCGCGTTTTCCGCATCGCTGCCCCGGGCGCCCGAGCCCTTGAGCTGGTTCCAGGTGGCCGTGACGATCTCCTTCTGGCGCTGCGAGATCTGGCTCTGCTGGCCGCCCTGGCCGCTATCGTCTCCTCCTCCGTCGCCGCCCTCCTGCTGGGATTGCGAGTAGTTGCGCTCGAAGGGCTGCGCCTCGATGAAAAACATGTCGGTGTTGCTGGTGGCGCGCGCATCCTTGGCGGTGGCGTACAGGCTGACGATGTCGCCCGGCTCCACTTTGAAATCCTCGAGCGCAATGATCGTGGCGCCGGAGGCATTCCTGGCGTCCTTCGCCGGCAGCATGGAAACGGTTTTCTCCGCGCCGCCATTCACCGAGTAGTGCAGGGCGACGTCCTTCAGCCCGAAATCGTCCTTGGCTTCCACCTGGACGGTGACTTCCTCGATGGGCGTGGCGCGGAAATCGCGGCCCGGCCGTGCGATTCTCACTTCGGGCGGGCGCTCCTTCTGCGCTTCGATGAAATAGTCTTCGCTGAGGCGCACGTCTTCGCCCTTCTCGACCGCGGCGACGTGATACAGGCCGTCCTTCTGGATGGGCACGTTGGCCATCAGCTCGCCCGCGCCGCCCTGGCGCAACGCCAGCTTCGATCCGTCATCCAGCAGGATGGCGCCGGTAGCGAGCGGCTTGTCGGTCTGAATGGCAACCTCGGCGATGGTGCCCTCCACCGCCCGCAGATCGCCGCCGGGGTTCTCCACGCGGTCTTTCATCCCGGTCCACGCGGGGTAGCGATAGGTGACGCGGATGTTCTTGACGGAGGGCAGTTCCACCACGTTCAGCTTGTAGGACGAGGACCGGACACCGCCCGCTTCCACGTAGTATTCCAGCGATTCCGGCACTCCGGCGATGAGGAACTGGTAAGCGGAGCCGCCCGGCTCGGTTCCCATCTCGGCCTGCTCCCACTGCGACGAGCTGGCGTATTTCGCGAAGAAACGCACTTTGGGCGCGGTGAAGCCCACCAGCCGGGCGGTGACCGCCTGGTCGGAGCGCTTGCGCACGGTGCGGTTGCCGGGCTCGACCTGGATGTCGTAGTACGGCTTCGCGCCGCCCTTCGGCACGCCGCCCCAGAGCAGCGAAGTGCCATAGCCCAGGAAACCCGGGCCGGAGGTGGCCAGCCAGAGCAGCACCAGGGCATGGCCAGCGGCGGCGCAAGAGAAAGTGAGAATCGTGGCGGTCCGCGCAATCTCCTTCGGCTCGGCCTGCTCGGCCACCGGGAGCGTATCGGCGGCCAGCAGCTCCAGGAAGGGATCGTCCGGGTTCTGCTCGACGCGCTCGCTGAAGGTGAGCAGGCGCTCTTCGAACTGGGGACACTTGTGCTCGGCGGTACGCGCCGCGCGCCGCCGGTTGAGACGGATCACCGGCACGATCAGCGCCGCCGCCAGGGCGAACGCCAGCCCCAGAAAGAGAAACAGCCGCGCGCCCAGCACGCTGGGATTAGAAAAGGCGAAGTAGTTGGCCGCCAGCACGGCCACCACGGTCAGGACCAGGGCCGCGGCCGCAGTCGCCGCCACCCCGCGCGTCACCGCCAGCCATCGCAGCCGGCGCTCTACAACGCCCAGATATTCGGACAAGCGATTCAAAGGATTCATGCCGCCTCCTTGTCCACAGACAGATGTTGATTCCCCAACAGCGATTCGGCTACCGCCAGTGCCAGCACTACCAGCATGACATACCACCAAAGCGAAAGCGGTTTCTGCTCTCCCGCCGCCGCTCCTCCGCTCTCGGAGGACCCTTGAGAGGTATTCTGCCACAAAGCCAGGGTCTCCGCCGGAGCCGGTGTCAAGTCGGACTCATGGCGGTCCGCATTCACGGCCACCAGCTCATCGGCCCGGTTAGGCCGGCGGATCTCGTAGAAACCGGCCGAGGTGAACTGAATGTTCTGCGCCTGGGTGGCTTCTTCGAGCGAAAGGACACGGCCGCCCTGGGGATCGACCACCTCCACCGCGGAGCCTTTCTCTTTGGAATCGCGCAACTCCTCGAAGGATCCCACCAGCACGCTGGGAGGCCGGTCGTCCAGCCGGCCGAGGTATCGCGCGGTCTGCTGGATGAACGGCACGAAGGAGGCGTGCAACGGAAAATCGTTGGCCACGTTGTCGAAGGTTGAGGCGAACACCAGAATGTGGCCCTCGCCCACCTGGTGGTCGATCAGCAGCGGCGTCTGGTCGGAGAGCCGGGCTGCCACGCGCGCGTTGCCGGGCGCCACGCGGATGGCTTGGTAGAACTTGACGTCGTCCCAGCGGTCGTCCTTCAAAATGGATGGGTGGGAGCGGTCGAGCCAGACCACCGTCTGGAAGCGCTCGCCTTCGCGCCCCGCGTAGCGCATCTCTTCGATGCGATCTTCGGTCACCGGCACGCGCGCGCGGGCCACCGACATGTGGCCCAGGGAGACCAGCACGGAGCCGCCGCCGCGCACGTACGCGCGCAACTGGTCCTCGAAGCTGGCCGGGATGGCGCCCACGTCGGAAAGCGCCACGAACGAGTATTTGGCGGGCGAGAGGTTGGCGGTCTGGTCGGGCGTGGCGGGGTCCATCTCGAAGGCGGACTGGCCCGAGGCCTCCAGGGCCGCCTTGAAATACAGCAGATCACGGCTGTTCTCGGCCTCGTGCACAAACAGGGCATGGCGCGGGTCGGCGCGCTCCACCGAGAAGTAGAAAACGTCGTCGGCCGCCAGCGCGTCGGCCGAATCGATGCGCACCTCGCCGCGGTTCTTCCCGTAGGGCACTTCGAGCGAGAGGAACTCGACCGTGGCGCGGCCGTTCTCGGGGATTTCCACCGTCTTGGTTTCGAGCACGCGATGGTTCAGCGCGAGGGAAACGCTGCGGGTGGCCTTGGGATTGCCGAAACCCGCGATGGTGGCCAGCACGCGCGACTTGCGGCTTTCGTACACGCGCCGCGGCGCCACCACGTTTTCCACGGCGAAGTTGGGGGCTTCCTTGGTCTCGAGCGGGTGCGGATCGAGCCGCACGGCCGCATTCAGCCGGAGATCGTTGAAATTGGCCGGCATGCCGGATTGCTGCATATCCGAATAGAGGTGCACGGCCAGCGGAAGCTGGATCGACTGTGCGATGGAGCGCAGCGAGCGCGCCAGCTCCGCGAAGGACGTGCGCGCGTCGGAGGCCTCAATGGCATCGATGGCGGCGTCGATCTGCGCATGATCGTCGGTCACCTCGCTCATGGCCTGCACACGCGCGCCGAACGCGAGCACCTGCGCGCGCTGCCCCGCACGCAGCCCCCCCACCATGCGCCGGGCCATCTGTTTGGCCTGGTCCAGCCGGTTGCCGGCGCGCATGCTGAGAGAGTCGTCAATCGCCAGCACCGTGACTTCCCCCGTGCGGCTGGCCGGCGCAGCCGCCTGGCGCACGTAAGGATGCGCGAACGCCAGCGCGATCAGCACGACCAGCGCCGTGCGCAGCGCGAACAGCACAAGGTACCGCAGCCGCCGGTGCTTGATGGAGCTCTGTATGCGGCGCTCGAAGAACATCAGCGAGCTGAACGGCAGCGGCGTGGTCTTGTGCTTCTTCAGAAGATGCAGCCAGACGGGGAGGCCCACAGCCAGCGCGCCGGCCAGAAACCAGGGCGAGAAGAAGCCCATCTAGAGCCTCCCCTTGCGCACGGCCAGGTACTCGCGCAAGCCTTCATCCAGCGGCCGCGCGGTATTCATGAGGAAATATTCCATGCCCGCGGCGCGCGCTTTCGAGCTGAGCGCCTCGATATGCGAATCGATTTTCCGCGGGTACTCGTCGCGCGTGTACTCGGGCGAGACTTCCAGCGCATCGGCCGCATTCTCCATATCCACCAGCAGCACCGGCTCGCGGAATTTCGGCTTGATCTCCTGCGGGTCCAGCAAGTGGAAGAGGATGACGTCGTTTCCCCGGTAGCGCAGCGGCTCGATGGTCTGGACGATGACGTCCGGCCGCTCATAGAAGTCGGAGAGCACCACCACGATGCCGCGCCGATGCAAAAAACTCTGAAAATGCACGAACGGCCTGGCGAAATCGGTGCGCGTGCCCGCTTCGGCCTTTTCGATGGCGTGCAGCAGGCGGAAGAGCTGTCCCTGCCTGGTGGAAGGCGCCACGTAGTTGCTCACATCTTCATCGAACACGATCAGCCCCGCCGCGTCGCGCTGCACATTGGCCATGTAACACAACGACGCCGCCACGAAGCGGGCGTAATCCAGCTTGGTGACCGCTTGGGACCCGTATGCCATGGAGGCCGAGGTGTCCAGCAGAACCAGCAGTTGGGTATTAGTCTCCCCGCGGTAGCGCTTGAGAAAGGTCTTTTCGGTGCGGGCGAATACGTTCCAATCGACGTGCCGGAGGTCATCGCCCTGGGAATAAGCGCGATATTCGGCGAATTCCTGGGAAAAGCCGAAATCCGGGGACCGGTGCAGCCCCGCGACGAATCCGTCGACCACGGTCTTGGCCACGAGGTCCAGCCCCGAGATGGAAGCCAGCGTGGATGGGTCGAGGAAGCGCTGTAGCATCAGTCGGGCCTCCTTTTCGACGCAGGTTCCCTGTTCGACGCGGGGTCGTTTTTCGACACGGAGACGCGGAGACGCGGAGAGGAGGAGAGATTAGGAGTCTCCTGTTCCCCGGGTTCGAGCGCGGAGGAAGCGGAGACACGCGCCGTTGGTTGAGGCCCTGCGTAATGATTCACGATTCTCTTGAGGCCGCTCTTTAGGATTGGCACATTGAAGTTCAGTAGGAGGCCAACGCGTTTGTTGGAGGATTTGAGGTAAGTCAAAAGCTGCGCCGCATGAACCGGCAACAGTTCCTCAATGGCTTTGATTTCGATTACTATCGCATCCTCCACAACCAGATCCATCTTGTACGCGGACTCGAATTTGATGCCCTTATAATTGATCGGCAAATGCACCTGCCTGTTGAACCGGAGCCCCATCTGACTCAGTTCGTAACAAAGGCATTCTTCATAGACCGCCTCCAACAACCCCGGCCCCAGATGCCGATGAACCTCAATCGCAGCGCCAATGATCCTATCCGTCAGTTCATTCTCCGCCGACCAAGAAACCCGGGGCATGCCGTGTGTCTCCGCTTCCTCTGCGCTCTCAGATTTTGACTTTTCATTCATTCTTTTCTTATCTCTGCGTCTCCGCGTCTCCGCGTCGAAATGGAAGCCCTCAATCTACGCGTTGCTACTCCCGAGGCACCCCCTTCCACTCCAGTATCCGCTTCAAGATATCGTCCTGGTTCAGCCGGTCCGATTCCGCATGAAAATTCAGCAAAATGCGGTGGCGCAGAACCGGGATGTACATCGAGCGGATGTCTTCGTAGCTCACGTGATAACGGCCCCGCATCAGGGCCCTCGCTTTGGCCGACAAAACCAGGAACTGGGCGGCGCGCACACTGGCGCCGTAGTTGACGTACTTCCTGACGAAGTCGGGCGAGGTTTCGTCGCGGGGACGCGAGACGCGGACCATGTCCACGGCGTGGCGCGCCACGCTCTCGCCAATCGGGACCATGCGCACCAGTTGCTGAAAATCCAGGATCTCCTCGGCGTTCGTCACGCAGTCGGCGTGCGCGATGGTGGTGACGGTCGTCAGGTCCACCACCTCCAGCTCTTCATCGGCCGTGAGGTAGTCGAGCACCGTGTTGAACAGAAAGCGGTCGAGCTGCGCTTCGGGCAGCGGGTAGGTGCCCTCCAGCTCGATGGGGTTCTGCGTCGCCAGCACAAAGAACGGCGCGGGCAGCTTGTAATTGTTGCCGCGCACCGTGCAGGCCAGCTCCTGCATGGCCTCCAGCAGCGCGCTCTGCGTCTTCGGCGGAATGCGGTTGATCTCGTCGGCCAGCAGGATGTTGCCGAAGATCGGCCCTGGCACGAAGGTCCAGGTGCGGTGGCCGCTAACCGGGTCCTCTTCAATGATGTCGGTGCCGGTGATGTCGCTCGGCATGAGATCCGGCGTGAACTGGATGCGCTTGAAAACCAGGCCGAGGGTCTGCGCCAGCGTACGCACCAGCAGGGTCTTGGCGGTGCCGGGCAGGCCGGTGATCAGACAATGGCCGCCCACGAACAGGCCGATCATGACCTGCTCCAGCACCTCCTGCTGGCCCACGATCACGCGGTGAACCTGCGTCACAATCTCGGAGTGCACCTGGCGGAAGCGCTGGATGCGCGATTTCAAAGCCTCGGAATCAATCTGCGGAGTCGCGGTTGTCGACATGATGTTGTATTCTCACTTAGCTTCGGGAGTGGTCAATTCCAGCAAGAGCTTTTGGGCGGGGCGGTACCCTGGGGCTGTTTCCAGGGCCGCCAGCAATTCGTCTTTGGCCTGCTCGGACTCGTGGTTCAACTGATAGGCGCGCGCCAGGTCGTAGTGCGACCGCGCCGGGTCGATGGGGTTGTGCGCCAGCACCGCGCGGAACTCGCGAATGGCGCCGGCCACGTTGCCCGCGTCCATCCACAGCGCGCCCAGCCTCTGGTGCTGGCCGTTATCCATCGGATAGATGTAGTTCAGGCGGACCAGCACGTCCGCGGCTTCCTTCTTGCGGCCGGCATCCTCGAGCTGTTTGGCGAGCAGCTTGATGGAATCGGGATTGCGCCCGCCGGCTTTGACGTAGCGCTCAAGCCCGGCGATGGCCGCGGGCTTGTCGTCCTTGGCCAGGTACGCGCTGGCCAGAAACTCGTAGACGCTGCCCTCCTCGACGTAATCCGGATACATGTCGCGGATGGCCACACCTTCCTTGATGACGCCGTCGTAGTCTTTGCTCCTGGCCAGGGCATTGACCTGCTTCAGCCTCTTCTGCCATTCGTCGAAGTGGTCCACCACGTTCTTGGCGCCGGCTTCGACGAACGCCAGGAACTGCTTGTCGAAGTCGGCCGGCTCCATCTTCAATTCCTTGCGGATGACCGTCGGGGTGGAGTCGTCGTTGCCGAAATCGCGCAGCATGGCGAGCAGCGTGTCCCAGCCCCACTTGCCGTTGATGTAATCGCAGATGAGGCCGCCCTGGTAGTAACTCACCACCACCTGTGTGGGGCCGGTAGGATGCACGAAGCCGCGGTCCAGCTCCGCCACCGGCAGCAGCTTCTTATCCTTGATCGCCATGATTACGGGCGGAGCCAGGCGGTCGCCCCACTCCGGCGAGACCGCGGTCTCCTCGTGCACCGCCAGGCCCTCGGTGAACCAGCGCGGCACGTGCGAATCGGTCAGCGTCAGAGTGAACACGTGGCTCATCTCGTGCCACAGGGTGGAGGCCCAGTGGAAGCTGCCCGGCGGGCGGCCGGAAGGGCTGTCCATGGCAATGAAGGAGCCGTAAGTGGCCGAGGTGAAGGTGACGCCCAGCGCGCCCAGCCCAGGCATGCCGAGGGTGCGAACGGCGAAGTCTTCGTGGTCGGGGTAGACCTCTACCCGCACGGGCTTGGCGAGCTTGAGCCGGTACTTCTTCTCGTAGGTCGCAATGATGCGCTCCATTTCCGATTCGAAGTACGGACGCAGCAGTTCCGCTTCCTTTTTGTCGAGCTTCAGAATGACGAGGCCGGTCTGGACGGTGTCGAATTTCCTGTAGCTATCCAGTAACCTCAGTGAGTTGATGGTGGCGCTGTCCTTGAAATCGTTGTTGAAGCAGGTCTCGAGTTGCTTAAAGGCCTCTTCATCCTGCCCCAGGCGCATGAGGTTGATGCCCAGTTGCGAGCGCGCGCTGTACAATTGCGGATCGAGCTGGATGGCCTTGCGGTAATACTGAACGCCTTCTTCGTAGCGGCGGTTGAGAACGAAAAAATGGCCGGCGGTTTCGTAGCCGCGGGCGGTGCGGGGGTCCCAGGAAGTGTCCTTCTTGCCGGCCAGCCAGTCGATGGTGGCGAGGATGGCTCTGCCCTCGACGGACCTGGCGTCAATGGCCAGCGCCTTGTTGGCCTCTTCCAGGGCCATGGCGGTATCGTTGTCCTCGAGCGCGAGGCGCGCCAGAAGCTCCTGGGCCTCCAGCAGCTTAGGGTCCGACGCCAGCGTCTTGTGCGCCAGCCCGGCGGCCACGCTTTCGAAATTCTCCGCCGCCACCAGCGCCAGGCCCAGCAGGGCGCCGGCGTGGTCCTTCTTCAATTCGAGCGCTTCGTTGAAGAGGTCCACGGCCTCCTTCGGCTGGGAGTGATCCAGGAACATCCGGCCCCAGCGCACCCGGTAATCGGGATTCCTGGGATTCTGGGCAACCAGCGCGCGGAACACGTCGTTGGCTTCCTGGAAGCGGCGCGCTTTCCAGAATGCCTCGGCCTGCTCCAGCGTCTGCGCCGGCAGAAGTGACGCCAGCAACAGCGCAAAGGCGACCAGTACCGCGACCGAGTGATTTCCGCCCTGGCCGGGTTTGTGGGGCAGAATTGCATCCTGCGGCGGGTTGGCAACCCGCCAGTTGCGCCGGTAAAAAACCGGCGCGCAGCTTGCAAAGCTGCCCCACAAGCTGAGGCATGCCCGGCCCGAAGCGCTGAGCCACATGCTCACTTCTCCAGCGCCTCCTGGGTTCGGGCGAGTTCCATCAAGAGCTGCATCAACTGCTTCTTGTACGCGTCGGCCGGCATAGCGGCCTTCTCGTACTTCAGTTTGTCTATGGCCTGTTCGAGCTGCTCCTTTCTTTCGAGCAGCGGCCGCTTGGCGGGGTCGCGCGCGGCGGCGGCGTTGGCGCCCAACCGCACCACGGGGAAGGCGGCGGCCAGTTTGCCTTCGCCGTTCTCGGCCGAAGGGACACGCTCGCCCTCGCCCTTGCCGGTGTCCTCGAGGACCGCGTGCTCGGTGGCCAGGCGCTTCTGCGAATCGTAGAAATCCGACGTCTTGCGCTGGGCGTAATGGAAGGCTTCGAGCGCGGAGATGGCTTCGTTCTTATCCACGTCCGCCGCCGGATCGCGCAGCGCTTCGGCCCAATAGCGGGCGAAAACGGTGGCGTTCTTTTCGGTCCCGGTCTTGGTAGCGGCGATCACCACGCGGGTGGGCCGGCGCAGCGCCTCGATGGAACCGCCGCTGGAGCTGGTCATGTTCACCACGAGCTGGCGCGTGGTGGGCACGCGGTCGAGCAACGCGGCCAACTCCGCGCCCGTAATGTCGGGGCCGGGAATGTTGAACTTGTAGTCCACGCCATCGAAGGTGCCGTGGCCGATCAGCATGACCACCAGCGCATCGGCGGGCTTGGCCTGTTTGGCGATTTCCGCGAAACGCGCGCGGATCTGGTCGCGCGTGGGCGCCTGGAGCGTGACCACGTTGGCATCGCCGCCGGCGCGCTTCAAACTGGAGCCGATGTCTTCGGCCCACATCTTGAAGCGCTGTTCGTAATCCGGTTCGCCGCCCAGGCCGGAAATGGTCACATAAAAGGTGGCGGCGGGCGCAGAGAGCGCGGCCAGCAGCAACACGCAGAACAGCTTCATACTACACCCCACCGTCTGCGCAGCAGCCACTCGCTGGCGCGGATCGCGAGAGCCAGCAGGAAGATCGCGGGCATGTCCCAGAGGTCGCGGGTCTCGCGTGTGGAGATGCCCGCTTCCGAGTACGAAATCTCATTTGCAAGTTTGGACGCTTCAGCGGGCTTGTAGTAACGGCCGCCGGTCTGCGCGGAGAGCTTTTCCAGCAGTTCGCGGTTCTGCGAGGCATGGAAATTCTCCGCCACGCCGTCTTCCCTCCGGAAAGTCACGACGTCGCGCCCGACCTCCTCCTGCTCGCGGCCGGCGATGATATCGGCCACGTAAGAGCCGGGCTTTTCGGCGGTCCATTCCCCGCTGTAGACGCCCTCTTCGAGCGGTTGCGGCGTCAGCTCGACGGTGGCGGAAGCGCCGTCGGGAGCCATGAAGCGCGCCTGCACCCTGGCGTTGGTCACGGGCTTGTACTGCTTGTCGCGAACCTCCACCCGCAGCGGCACCTTGCTTTCATCGGAGAGCACCGGCTTGGGTGTCGAGGCAGTCACCTGGCCGGGCGTATCGGTCACCAGGTAGCGCAGAATCTGCTGCCAGAAAGTGGGTTGCGTCTTGTCGTCATGGGGCAGCCACATCTTCCAGCGCCAGCTTCCCTCGGTGGCGAACAGCACGGTGCGGCCGCGGCCGTAATTCTCCGTCACCAGCAGAGGCGGTTTGCGCCTCCCCGCGGGGGTGGAAACCAGGAGCACCGTGGCGCCGGGCTTGGGATCGCCGGCGTCCTGATAGTTGGCCATTTGCGGCATCTTCTTCCACCGTTCGAGGTTGCGCGCGGGGTCCTCATCCAGCCGGCAGAGGACGCTCTGCGCACCCGCGGCGGTGAGTTCCTGGCCCGTGAAGTCGCGGTGAAAAGTGCCTTTGCCCTCGGGCAGGTTGGTGGGCACCAGGTCGGCCAGCGCGGAAGCCGGGTAGCCGCCGTCGGAGAGCGTGGCGCGCCCGCCCATGAAGAGCAGGCCGCCGCCGCGGCGGTCCACGAAGTCGCGAATCAACTGCTGTTGGGTGGGCGTAAAATAGTTGGCCTCGACGCTGCCGATAATCAGCCCCTGGTAGGCAAACAGATCTTCGGCCTTGGAGGGGAAGCCGTCCTCCAGCTCGTGCGGTTCCGGCGGGTCCGGCACGCCCTGGCGGTAGATCTTGTTCTGGGTGGTGCGCAGCATGGTCACCAATTCGATGTTGTTGTAGTCGTCCAGGGCGCGGCGGATGAACTTAAACTCCCATCGCGGCTCGCCCTCTATATAAAGGATGCGCGGCTTGCGCGCTTCGACGTTCACCAGGCGCGTCACTTTGTTGTTTTGGACGTTTTCTTCGCCGGGGATGGGGTCGAGCGAGATCTCCAGCGTTTTCGGCCCGGCCTCGCCGCAATTGAACACCAGCGATTCGGTCTGGGGCGCGCCCTCCGCTTTGAGCGTGACCTCTTGCGAAGCCAGCACCTTGGCGCCGTCGCGGATGCTGAGCTTGGACTTGCTGCCGGAAAGCCCGTAATTCTGGAACGTGACCAGCGCCGTGAGCTTGGATTGCGGCAGCGCGCGCGCGGGCGCCACCGCGTCGGTGATTTCCACATCTCGCTGCGGGTGTTCGCGCCCGAATCCCATGGTGTGCACCGGGATGCGCTGGCGGCGGATGGCGGAGATGGTCTCCAGATCGATGCCGCCGGCGTTATCGGCGCCGTCGCTCAACAGCACCATGGCGCCCAGAGGGAGCGAGGAGGATTCCGCGAGCACGCGCTCGAGCGTATCGCCGATGCGCGAGGCTGGCGCCGTGGCCGAGAGTTGCTCGGGCTTTTGAATCCGTTCCGGCTCCTTGCCGAACTTGTAGAGCCGCACCTGGAAGCGGTCGCCCAGCGATTTCAGCAGGCCGCCGTTGAGCACCGCCTGGGCGGCGGCTTCGCGCGTGCCGGAGGTGTCGGCCAGAGACATGCTGCGGGAGTCGTCCACCAGCACAGCCACTACGTTCTGCTGAGGGCGCAGCGTGGCGATGCTCAAAGCCGGGTGCCACAGCAGAAGAAGCACCAGCGCCACCAGGCAGGCTTCGAGCAGCCAGATCACCACCGGCCGTAACCCGCTAAGCATGCCGTGGTTGCGGCGCACATGCCAGGACAGCAGCCCCGCGGCCGCGACCATGGCGAGCGCCAGCAGCCACAGCGGCCAGGGCGTCAGAAACACGAAGTGACCCTTGTGAAAAATGCTGGCCGGGTACTTAAACAGGATCTCGAACATGCAGGCCCACTCCGCGAATCCCTCGTATGTGAGACAGGATAACACGCGCGCCGCAAAACCAGGGGACTGACCAATCTGTTCCCAAGGCGCCGCTCTTGCGCCGCGCGGACAGATCGGTCTGTCCCCCGGTTTTGCTCTCCGAGCGCACCCTCTTTGCGCCGTGCGGAGGTCTTTGGGATCATGGTAGGGGTCGTTCGTGCCAGACTTTATCCGGATTCGCGGGGCGCGGGTCCACAACCTCAAGAACATTTCGCTCGCCATTCCTCACAACCAGTTAACCGTCGTTACGGGCGTGTCCGGTTCGGGAAAGTCGTCGCTGGCCTTCGACACCATCTACGCCGAGGGGCAGCGACGCTACGTCGAGTCGCTTTCGGCTTACGCGCGGCAGTTCCTCGAGCGCATGGAAAAGCCCGAGGTGGATGACATTGACGGCATCGCCCCGGCGGTGGCCATCCGGCAGAAGAATGCCAGCCGCAATCCACGGTCGACGGTGGCGACTTCCACCGAATGCTACGACTTCCTGCGGCTGCTGTGGGCGCGCGTGGGGCAGACCTTCTGCCCGAAGTGCGGGACGCGTGTGCGCAAGGACACCGTGGATGAAGTCGCCGCGCGGCTGATGGCGCTGCCGGAAGGGTCGCGTTGGTACGCGCTTTTTCCGTGCGGGGAACATGCTTCCGTCGAGGCCCTGCGAGACCACCTGTTCGACCTGAGGAAGAAGGGATTCAACCGGCTGTTTCAGGCGGGGCGCCTGTTCGAGTTCTCCACTCCGGAATCTCTGCTGGATATCGATTTCTCCCAGCCCGTGTTCGTGCTGGTGGACCGCATCGCCATCGGGCCGGACCTGCACCAGCGGCTGGTCGACACCATCGAGATCTGCTATCGCGAGGCGGGCGAAGTGATCTTTGAGAGCGCGGCCGGTCGAGATCAATTGCGCTTCAACGAGAAGTTCCAGTGCAAAACGTGCCTCCTCGAGTTCGCCCAGCCGGAGCCCATCCTGTTCAGCTTCAACTCGCCCATCGGGGCGTGCCCGCGCTGCCAGGGGTTCGGCAACACCATCGATTTCGACATGGACCGCGTGATCCCGGACCCGTCCCTGTCGCTCGACCAGGGCGCGGTCGAGCCGTGGACCAAGCCGAAGGCCCGCTCGTGGCTGGGCAATTTCCGCAAATCCGCGCGCGGAAAGGTGCGCTTCGGAGTTCCCTTTGCCGACCTGAACGACGACGAGCGCGAAGCGGTCTACGCTTTCATCCGCCGCTTCTTCGGCCACTTGGAAACCAAGAAATACAAGCTGCACGTGCGCGTGTTTCTGAGCCGCTACAGGGGCTACGCGCTGTGTCCGGAATGCAAGGGCGCGCGGCTGCGCCAGGAAGCGCTCTACGTGCGCGTCGGCGGCCGCAGCCTGGCCGATGTGGTGCGCATGAACATCGCCGGCGCGCAGCAGTTTTTCGACGCGCTCCATCTGAGCCCGGAAGAGAACGCCATCGCCGACAAGATCCTCGTCGAGATCCGCCAGCGGCTGAAGTTCCTCAACGACGTCGGGCTGGACTACCTCACGCTCGACCGCCTGGCGTCCACGCTTTCCGGCGGCGAGGCGCAGCGCATCCAGCTCGCCACGTGCCTCGGGTCGCGCCTGGTGGGCGCGTGTTACGTGCTCGACGAGCCTTCCATCGGCCTGCACAGCCGCGACACCGGGCGGCTCATCCGGATTCTCGAAGAACTGCGCGAGCTTGGCAACACCATTGTGGTGGTGGAGCACGACGCCGACGTCATGCGGGCGGCGGACCACATTGTCGATTTGGGCCCGGGCGCCGGCGAGCGCGGCGGGGAAATCGTTTTCGAAGGGCCTCTCGAGAAGCTGGTGGCCAGCGGCCACGGATCGCTCACCGCGCGCTATCTGCGCGGCGAGCTGCGCGTCTCCGTGCCGGGCCCAGGGGGCACCCCGCGCCGCGCCATCCATCCCCAGCGCGTGCTGCGGATTTCAGGGGCGCGCGCGCATAACCTGAAAAACCTCCAAGTGGAAATCCCCCTGGGCATGATGGTAGCCATCACGGGCGTTTCGGGATCGGGAAAATCGACGCTCGTGCACGACGTGCTCTACCGGTCGCTCGAAGCCATGCACCGGGTGCGGGAATCCGAGCCGGAGATCGATGGCGAGGCAGAAATCTCCGCGGCTTCGCCGGCGCCGTGCCGGAAGGTCGAGGGCGCGGAGCGCATATCGAGCACCGTCATGATCGATCAGTCGCCCATCGGGCGCACGCCGCGCTCCAACCCCGTGACCTACATCAAGGCGTTCGACGCGATTCGCGCCCTGTTCGCCTCCACGCGCGAGGCCGGGAAGCGCGGATATACCGCCGGACACTTCTCCTTCAACATCCCCGGCGGGCGCTGCGAGGTCTGCCAGGGCGACGGCACGGTGACCGTCGAGATGCAGTTCCTGGCCGACGTCGAGCTGGTGTGCGAAGAGTGCAAGGGCACGCGCTACAAGAGCGGCATCCTTGAGATTCGCTACAACGGGCTCAATATCCACCAGGCGTTGCAGCTCACCGTGCGCGAAGCCATGGACCTTTTCCGCGCCACTCCCAGGCTGGTGCGCAAGCTGAAGGTGCTGGACGACGTGGGGCTGGGCTATCTGCGGCTGGGGCAAT
Source organism: Bryobacteraceae bacterium (assembly GCA_049516835.1). Lineage (GTDB taxonomy): Bacteria > Acidobacteriota > Terriglobia > Bryobacterales > Bryobacteraceae > Fen-178. The sequence goes on from JBEKSR010000004.1 coordinate 54,151, forward strand.
CGGCCACCACGCTCTCCGGCGGCGAGGCGCAGCGGGTGAAGCTGGCGGCCCACCTCGCCATGGCCGATTGCGAGGGCACCCTGTTCATCTTCGACGAGCCCACCACGGGGCTGCACTTCGACGACATCTCCAAGCTGCTGGCGGCCTTTCAGCGGCTCATCGAAAACGGCGGAAGCCTGATCGTCATCGAGCACAACCTGGACGTGATCAAGGCCGCGGATTGGGTGATCGATCTCGGACCCGAAGGCGGCGCTCGCGGCGGCTACGTGGTGGCCGCGGGAACGCCGGAGACCATCGCGAAGGCAGAGGCTTCCTACACCGGCCGCTACCTGCGCGGCGTGTTGTGAGTGGGACAGACCATCGCCTTTCGTGGTCTGTCAACCCGCGCAAGGCCTACAATCATACATGAGGCTCCGCTATGCGCCCCATTCTCTTCCTCGCCGTCTTACCCGCTCTGCTGCCCGCCACTCCGGCGCTCGAAATCCTCCGGCCCATCGTCGCTCAAAGCGATGGCGGCGCTCCCACGCCCGCCAGCTACGAGCACGTTGCCGGGGAGACGCTGTTCTTCACCTGCCGCGTGGCGGGTTATTCGAAGTCGCCCGAAGAGAAGATCCACGTAGCCTATTCGGTTCAGGCGTTCGATCCCAAAGGCGTCCCGATTGTCGAGCTGTACAAGAACGAGCTGGTTACGGAAGTCACGCCGCAGGACAAAGAGTGGATGCCGAAGATCGAGACCGAGGTGCAGATTCCGCCCCTGGTGGCCTCGGGAACGTACCAGATCGTGGTCAAGGCCGAAGACGTGCTGGCCAAGACGGCGGCCGAGCTGGCGGTGCCGTTTCAGGTGCGCGGGCACGATGTCGAACCGAGCGAAACGCCGGTGGTGCGCAACTTCCGATTCTTCCGCGGCGAGGACGACGCGCAACCGCTCGACAAGCCCATCTACCACCCCGGCGACGGCGTATGGGCGAGGTTCGACATCACCGGTTTCAAGTACGGGCCCAACAACCGCGTGGATGTGAGTTACGTGACTTCGGTGATTGCGCCCAGCGGCAAAGTGCTCTGGACCCAGCCCGAGCCCGCCGTGGAGCAGTCGGAGTCCTTCTATCCCAAGCGCTACGTCGCCGCCTCGTTTGGAATCAGCCTGCAGGGCAACATTCGTCCGGGCGAATACACCATTGCGGTCAAGGTCAAAGACGCCCTCGGCAATCAGACCGGCGAGAGCAAGCAGACGTTCACCGTTTCTCAATGACAGGTGCCGACCCAGGCAGTTGTCACCTCGCCCACGCTCTCGATCCGCACCGCCGGCGACCCCACCTGGTTGATCGGCGCGCTCCGCGAGCAACTCGCCCAGGCCGAATCGCCCGGTGATTCGTTTTTTCAACGCGCGAAGAGGTACGATACGGATATGGACCTTAGGGAGATCCAGCACGCTATTGAGACGCTTTCCAACGAGCAGCAGATAGCCCTCTTGGGCTGGCTTGCTGAGCGAGATCGCCGCCAATGGGATTCCCAGATCGAGCGCGATTTCTCGCCCGACGGTGCGGGCATGGAACTTCTCAACCAGGTCAAAGCGCGGATCCGCCGGGGCGAATCCGTGCGGATGGGTAACGGCCAGTAATATCGGTGAGTTTCCAATCTTTTGCCTTGCCGGAGTTTTGGAAATGCTATGAGTCGTTGCCTGCCAATGTCCGGGTGTTGGCCGACGCGAGGTTTGCATTGTTCCAGTCGGAGCCGTTTTATCCTTCCCTGTCGCTCAAGCCAAAGGGTGAGGTCTGGACAGCGGACATTGGCCGTTGGTATCGTGCCATAGCTACCGCGAAGGCAACGACTTCCATTGGTTCTGGATCGGCACTCACGAGGCCTACAACAATCTGCTTCCTCGATTTGCGTAGGTAAGGCGTTTTTCTGGCAGCGGGCACAAAGAAGGATGTTCGGGCGTGACGCGGCCGGTTCAACCAGAAGGCGTCGAGCCGAGGTCAATCAGTTCGTCCCATCCCAGAGCATATCCCAACGCGCGCTTCACCTCTCTATGCCGCGATGGCGCCAGCGTGCCAGCGCGGGAATCGAACCACTCCCGCGCCGCAGTGCGAATGTTGTCCAGGTTTGCGACACAAGGCGACGGCAGCCCCTCTCGACTACTCAGCCGCACCTCCACAGGAATCGTGCGGATGGTCGTGGTGATCTCTGCGACGACGAACTTGCTGAGGTACTGGTACGCGTCGTTGCGACTCAGCAGCAAAACCGGCCGTCGGCCGGCTGGTGCGGGCAAAGTCGCCCACCAGATTTCGAACTGTCTCACGGCCTGAATTCCTCAGGCGTGGACCAGTCGTCTACATTCTGGGCTGAATCAGGCCGTTTGCGGTAGGCCTCACGCATGACGCGATACTCGGCTTGACGGACCGCCCGGCGAATCGCCTGCCTGACAAACTCGGATCTTCTTCGCTTTTCAGGGGCTGCTACGCGGTTCAGCGCAACGAGCGTCCGTTCGTCTAACTGGATCAGGAGCGGCTTCATATATTTCGATTATATAGAGAATTGATATCGTCTGGCACAGTTCGCGGATCGGTGGCCACCGGCGTTGCGACGATTCGCCTCTTGCGACACCGGACAGAGGCGCTACGCCCGGAGAGCGCCGCCTACGAGCGATGGGCGTTAGACGGCCAGGTGGATATGGCCGATCTTCCCAAAAGGGGTCGAGTTCGGGATTCCAGCAAGCCGGCGCTGTGACAATCTGTGTCCACGTGTGTTATGGGTGGAGGGTTATGATTGATGCCATATTGAGCCAGGACGTCCAGAGGGTAAGGGCCGCACTTGCCGGATGCCGGGACATCAATGCTAAGACTACGGGTATGGGTGGCACCATCCTTATGTACGCTGCCATCTACGGAAGCTCTGAGATTGTTAATGCTCTGCTGGACGCAGGCGCTGACATCCATGCTACAGACGAGAACGGCAAGTCAGCCCTACTGCATGCTTTTACATCGCGACGATGGGATAGGAACAAAATTATCGAAGTTCTAATCAAGCGCGGCGCCGATGTTATGGTCAGAGACCGGGGGGTAGCCCGGTTTGGCTCTGGTGTGGGCATGACGCGTCCGGGAGAATCAGTTCTCCGCAAAGTACGGAAAGAGTTGGCTGGGCTGGACCCCGTGCGTAGTTCTTCTTCTTATTGCGAGCTCAAAGAAATAGAAGTGCTTCTCGTAAACAGAGGTGTGGTCGAATAGGCCCGCCGCTGGGTTGTCTCAGAAACGGTACGTTTCGGGACAAATACGGAAGGTCCTGAAATCAAGGCCTTCAGCGTCTAAAAAGTCAGTCCCAAAATGGAGGCGAAATGGTGGCCGTCGTAGCGCTGGGATTGCTGGCGACGTCGTCCCGAAACTCTGTCCCAGGGCCAGGCATCGTTTTCGCCTCCCGTCTGGACTCTTGCGTGTCTGCGAATCCACTCGGCTGGTTTGTCCCCGTTGCGTCGACTTGGCCGGCGCGCCGATGGCCCGGCGTCGGAGGGCGACGGTTTCCAGTGCGACACCGGGGAACGATAAGGTCGGTGCTCGGTCTCGACGATTCGTGCCACCGGCTCTGCTTCAAATCGCGAACGCGGCGCGTACGCAGGACTTCACTCGGGTCCAGTCCCGGTCACTGAGATGGCCGATGACGGTCAGCTCCGAGCGGTGTGTTGTCAGCACGTAGGCTCTGAAACAGGACTCGGCGCGAAGGCCGGCTCATTGCCACTCCATGAGAAGGCAGTCCGTGGATGTGGCCGTTTTGGGCGTCTTTGTCGTGAGGATGCCAACGAGAACGTCGGGGCGCTCTACCAGGTATGTGCTGCTGGAGATCACCACCGCCGGGCGGACCTTGGTTTCCAGGGCGCCAGCAAGCACGCCAACCACTACGTCGCCGGGCTTCAGTGCGATTCCTCCGACTCCTCCGCCTCAAGCCGCCTCAGGGAAGCAGCCCTGAAATCTTTTAGATCTTCGTCCGTCCAGGAATCCGACCAGTCAATTCGATGGTGCGGTGAGAGCGCGGCTAATCGTTCGGCCAGAGCCGACAACTCAGCAGCCGTATCCGGCGGAAGCCGGCGGAAGACCTCCACCAGCGATGCTTCCCGCGGGTTCAATTGCATTTCCATAGCCTCGTAACCAGTATACGGCTGATGGGATGAGAATCACCCGGTCGTATTCAACGCCCCCGGCCCCCGGGCCCTGGCCCCCGGCCCCCGACCCCCGGCCCCCGCGCGCGAAGCGCGCTGCTATATTGGAATTCTCCCCATGCAAATCGAGAAAGTGTACGAGCCACAGCGGTTCGAACCGCATTGGGCGCAGTGGTGGATCGACTCCGGCATCTTCCGCGCCTTCAGCAAGGCCGGCGAGAGTGTATTCTCGCTCGTCATCCCACCGCCCAACGTCACCGGGTCGTTGCATATCGGCCACATGCTCGAACACACCGAGATCGATGTCACCATCCGCTGGCACCGCATGAGGGGCGATAACACGCTCTGGCTGCCCGGTTGCGACCACGCCGGCATCGCCACCCAGATGGTGGTCGAGCGCAAGCTCGCCGAGGAGGGCCTAGACCGCCGCACCCTGGGCCGCGAGAAGTTCGAGCAGCGCGTGTGGGAGTGGAAGGCGCAATACGGCGACACCATCAAGCGCCAGATGATCCGGCTCGGCGCGAGCTGCGATTGGAGCCGCGAGCGCTTCACCCTGGACGACGGCCTCTCGCGCGCGGTTCGCGAAGTCTTCGTGCGGCTCTTCGAAAAGGGCCTCATCTACCGCGGCGAGTACCTGGTCAACTGGTGCCCGCGCTGCCTCACCGCCATCTCCGATCTTGAAGTGGCCCACTCCGACGTCCAGGGCCACATGTGGCACATCCGCTACCCCGTGAACGGCATGTCGGGCCGCTCCGTAGCGGTCGCCACCACGCGGCCCGAGACCATGCTCGGCGATACCGCCGTGGCCGTCAATGCCAAAGACGTTCGCTATCTCGATCTGCACGGCAAGACCGTGCAACTGCCGCTCATGGACCGCGAGATCCCCGTCATCCTGGACGATCTGGCCGACCCCGAATTCGGCACCGGCGTCGTCAAGGTCACGCCCGCGCACGACCCCAACGATTTCGAAGCCGGCCGCCGCCACAACCTGCCCAAGATCCAGGTCATCGACGAACACGGCCACATGACCGCCGCCGCCGGGCCTTACGCCGGCCTCGACCGTTTCGAGGCCCGCAAACGCGTGGTGGCCGATCTCCAGTCGCAAGGCCTGCTGGTCGCCGTCGAGAACTACGCGCTCAGCCTCGGCCGGTGCTGCCGCTGCAAGACCGTGGTCGAGCCGCTGGTCTCCACCCAGTGGTTCGTGAAGACCAAGCCGCTGGCCGAAAAGGCCATCGAAGCGGTGGAATCCGGCCGCATCGAATTCATCCCCGCCAACTGGAGCAAGACTTACTACGAGTGGATGTACAACATCCGCGACTGGTGCATCTCGCGCCAGCTCTGGTGGGGCCATCGCATTCCCGCGTGGCACTGCCAGGAGTGTCATGAGATCGTGGTGGCGCGCGAAACTCCCGCCGTGTGCCCGCGTTGCGCGTCGGCCAACCTCGCGCAGGACCCCGACGTCCTGGATACCTGGTTCAGCTCCGCCCTGTGGCCGTTTTCCACGCTCGGCTGGCCCGATCGGACCGACGATCTCGCCACCTTCTATCCCACATCGCTCCTGATCACGGGCTTCGACATCCTGTTTTTCTGGGTGGCCCGCATGATCATGATGGGCATTGAATTCATGGACGAGGTGCCCTTCCGCCAGGTCTACATACATGGCCTGGTGCGCGACGCCGAACGGCAGAAGATGTCCAAGACGCGCGGCAACACCATCGACCCGCTGCTGATCACCGACCAGTACGGCACCGACGCCGTTCGCATGGCCCTGCTGCAGGGCGCTTCCCCCGGCGCCGATATCGTTCTCACCGAAGAGCGCATGGAAAGCTCGCGCGCCTTCGCCAACAAGATCTGGAACGCGGCGCGATTTCTGTTTCTCAACATGGAGCGCTCCGGCGTCGAGCCCTGGGTCCCCGATAACCTCGAACAGTTTCGCCCGCTGGCGGACGCCGAAACCATGGAAGTGCGCATCGAAGACCGCTGGATCTTCAGCCGCCTGAACACTTGCGGCGAGCAGGCCAGCCGCGCTATCGAGCAGTGCCGCTACCACGAAGCCGCGCAGGTGCTGTGGCACTTCTTCTGGCACGAATTCTGCGACTGGTACCTGGAACTCAAGAAGGCCCACTTCCAGGAGAACTCCGGCCTCACCGCCGGCTGGCGCAACACCCTGGCGGCCTTCGAAACGGCGTTGCGGCTGCTGCATCCGGCCATGCCGTTCCTTACCGAAGAGCTGTGGCAGCGTTTGGCCACGGACCGGAGCATCCGGCCTGCTTCGATTGCCCTCGCTTCTTATCCGCGGTACAACCCGGACACCACCGATTTCAAGGCCGAGCGCGAAATCGGCATCCTGCAAGAAATCGTCACCATGGCTCGCACCCTGCGCACCGAGAGCAAGCTCGATCCCAAGCAGCAGCTCGAAGGCGTGCTGTACTCGCGCGGCCCCGCTTTGGAAATGGCGCAGCGCCACGCCGGGGCCATTCAGAAGCTGGCTAACGTGGTGCTGGAATTCCACGCCGATGCCGCTCCGGCCCTCGGAGGCGCTGCCGGCGTCATGCGCTCCACCGCTGAATTCGACCTGGTGCTTCACGTGAACAAGTCTCAGGAAGACGCGCAGCGCAAACGTCTCGCCAAAGAGCGCGAGCAGCTCACCAAGAATATCGCCAACTCCAAGCGCCAGTTGAGCGATGACACCTTCCTCGGCAAGGCGCCGCCCCACGTGGTTGAGAGCATCCGCCAAAAGCTGGCGGATTACGAAGCGCAGTTGTCCAAAATCGACGCCGCATTATGACCGAAGTGGTGCGCCTCGCTCTCGAAGAAGACATCGGCTCCGGCGATGTCACCAGCCAGGCCTGCGTGCCCGAATCCCAGAAGGCCCGCGGCCGCTTCCTCGCGCGTGAACCACTCGTCATTGCCGGTCTGGGCCTGCTGGCGGAGATTTACGACTTGCGCGGCGGCGTCGATGAACTCACCCTCTTCAAGCGCGACGGCGACCCGTGCGCCCAAGGCGATGAGATCGCGGTGGTGAGCGGACGCGGCCGCACCCTGCTCGAATGCGAGCGCGTGGCGCTGAATTTTCTGCAGCGGCTCAGCGGTGTGGCCACCGCGGCGCGTCGTTATGCCGACGCCGTGGCGGGCACCAAGTGCCGTGTCCTCGACACGCGCAAGACCACACCCGGCCTGCGCCTCCTGGAAAAGATGGCCGCCGCTGCCGGCGGCGTCGCCAATCACCGCATGGGACTCTTCGACGCCATCCTCATCAAGAACAACCACATCGCCGCGGCTGGCGGCGTCCGCAACGCCATGGAGAGCGCGCGCGCCAGCGGCCTGCCCATCGAAGTCGAAGTCCGCACCCGCCAAGAGTTGCGTGACGCGCTGGATGCCGGCGCCGTCTGGCTGCTGCTCGATAATCTGACCCCCCAAGAGGCGGCGCGGTGGGTCCGCGAGATCGGCGGCCGCGCCCAAGTCGAGCTTTCCGGCGGCATCACCCTCGATAACGTCCGCGCCTACGCGGAAACCGGCGCGGACTTCGTTTCCTGCGGCGCCATCACCCACTCCGCCCGCGCCATGGACATCAGCTTCCGCCTCGAGGTGGCCTGATGGATATCGAGCGTCTGCGGCGCGAATTCCCCAGCCGGCGCATCCATCATTACGCGACCGTCGATTCCACCATGCGCGCCGCCGTTGGCCTGGAACCCGGTTCCGTGGTGCTGGCCGACCGGCAGACGGCCGGCCAAGGCCGCCACGGGCGCTGGTGGCACTCCGAAGCGGGCAGCGGCATCTACTGCTCCATTGTTCTGAAGCCGGCGCCCGCCCTTACGCTGGCGCTCGGTCTCGCTACCGCGGACGCCATCGCGCGCTCCACCGGGATGGCGTGCGATCTGCGCTGGCCCAACGACGTGATGCTCGCGGGGAAGAAGGTGGCTGGCATCCTGGTGCAAAATGCGATCGCCGGCATTGGCATCAACGTGAACCAAACCTCGTTCCCTCCGGAACTGGCGTCCGAAGCCACGTCACTGCGGCTTCACACGGACGCCCCGGTCTCGCTCACCGCCATCATTTTGGCCCTGCTGCCAGCGGTAGATCGCTTCGTGGAACTGGACAAGGACACCATCCTGCGGCTGTTCACGCGCGCCTCGAGTTACGCCGCTGGCCGGCGCGTCACGGTTGCGCAGCCCGATGGCATCATCGAGGGAACCACCACGGGCCTGGACCCTGCCGGCTTCCTGATGGTGCGCAAAGACGACGGAACGGATACCCTGATTGTTGCGGGAGGTGTACGTGCTGCTGGCTCTTGACGCAGGCAACAGTAATATCACCATCGGAGCTTTCGACGGCCGCAGGCTGGTCTGCCAGTGGCGGCTGCGCACCGTCCAGGAGCAGACCGCCGACGAATGGGGCATCCTGCTGCACAACCTGTTCGGACCGGCGGAACTGGACATCGAAAGCGTCGATGGCATGATCATCTCGAGCGTGGTGCCGCCCATCGATTCCACGCTGGCCTTCATGGCGGAGCGCTATTTTCACACGAAAGCCATGTTCGTGGGGCCGCGCACCGACATCGGTTTGACCATCCGCTACGACAACCCCTATGAAGTCGGCGCAGACCGCCTGGTCAACGGCGTCGCCGGTTTCTACAAGTACGGCGGCCCGTGCGTGATCGTCGATCTCGGCACTACCATCAACTTCGACGTGATCTCAAAAGACGCCGAGTATCTCGGCGGCGCCATCGCCATCGGCATTGGCATTTCAATCGACGCGCTGTTCAGCAAGACCGCGCGCCTGCCGATGGTGGATTTTCGGCCGCCCAAGAGTGTTGTGGGCACTAACACCGTGGCCAGCATGCGCTCCGGCCTGTACTACGGGGCCATCGGAATGGTCGATGGAATCCTCGAGCGCATCATCGAAAAGATGGGGCCCGACACCAAAACGGTGGCGACCGGCGGCCAGGCGCGCCTGATTGTCGCCGGCTCGCGCTACCTCAAGACGGTCGACGAGCACCTCACGCTGGAGGGCCTGCAAATGATCTGGGAACGGAACCACCGACAGTGAGCGACGAAGACTGGGTTTACAACTACTTCAACTACTTCACGGAAATCGAGGAGCATTTTCAGATCGCGCGCGGCACGGGCCTGTTCCTGCTTTCGCCGCTCGATTGGGCGCTCATCGAAACCTGGAATAACGCCGGTGTGCCCCTGGAAGCCGTGATGCGCGGCATCGATGCGGCTTTCGAGAAATGGCGCGCCCGCAAGGTGAAGACCCAGATGGTGAACAGCCTGGCCTTCTGCGCGCAGGCCGTGCTCACCGAAGCGCAGATCATGGCCGGAACCGCGCAGCCCCGAGCCCGCCGCGAGGCCGCGCCGCCGTTCGACCAAGACGCCCTGCGCACGTACCTGGGCGAGAATTCGGACGCCGTTCGCACTATTGAGGGCTATTCGGAGATCGCCGACGCGCTCGAGCGCCTCGCCGACGAGGCCGCGAAGCACTACGAGGACCTGGAAGCGCTGGAGCAGCGTCTGACGGTCTTGGAAGAGAAAATGATCGCCATCGCGCGCACGCGCCAGAGTGAAGAGGGCCTGCTAGCCGCGCGCCGCGAGATGGACCGCCAGTTACGCCCCTATCGCGGCAAAATGACCGCCGACCAGCTAGCCATGTTGGAAAAGCAATACCTGGAGCGCACCCTGCTGGAAAAAGCGGGGCTGCCGCGGCTGAGCCTGTTCTACATGCGATGAAAGCGGGCGGCCGCGTTTCAGGGATCTCCGGCGAAGGGGTGTATTGGCCGGTCTTGTGCGACCCCGGAGGGCAGATGGTGCCGGACGGTGTGTGACCCCAGGCCGCGCTAAAACCCATTACTGAAGCCACACGAGGCCTATGCTCGAAGCGGGTGGTGTAACGCCGCCAACGCGGGAATCCGGTGGGCTTGAGTGGCCCACCGGCACACGGACAAGGCATCCCTTACAGCAGCAGGCGCTATTCGTAGACGCGGGCATTCTCCTCCCATTCCAACTTCCTGCAATTGCCTCGGAAGTATTCCAGAAATGCCGCGCAGATGATGGAACGTATCTTCCGACCTTTGCCAGATGTGAGTCCCCCGTAGGTCTTCCAATAAGTATCAAGCGCCAGAGGGTCTTTGCCGTTTTCGACATCGGCCACCAGCCGCTTAAGCGCCGCGACAAGCTGCTCGAAGCTGGTCATGTCGGCGTACTTCCCCGCGGCGGCCATGAGCGCAGTCGTAAAGACTTCGCCCTCCGACAAAACTGTGCTGTCCAACCGACTCAACACCAGCGGGTGCAGTTGGCCGGTGATGATCTGCAACACTTGGATCACTTCGCCCATGTCTTCCACGGGCACCTCCAGGTACTCGCGTTCATCGCTGAGGAAGGCTTCCTTTTCACCGGTGGTCATTACCTGGGGGTTCTTCTGCATGTAGCCCTGGACACCGACGATGAGGTTTGAGCCTTTAAACATGGCCCTTTCCAGCCTGTGATCCGCCGCCTTTTCCTGCTCCTTGACCAGTTGGATGCCCTGTTGTTCCAACAGCTTAATCAGCGGAATATTCATTAGCTCAAGTTGAATCTTCGCGTTCATCTGGCGCTGTGCCCCATTGAGGAGAAGCATGAAGTGCAGAACACCGGAAAGATTGATCTTGTAAAAGACCTCCATCTGCTGCTGCCGGTGGAGAAGTTCGTTCACGCTACACGCCGCAGCGTGCTCCCGGAACATTTCACTCCAGATCCTCTCATCGATGCAACCCATTTCGACCAGTTCGTCGCCCAGCGCAGCCATCAATACCGCGATGATATAGCACGTCGTTCGCTGTAGACCATCGATCAGCGTCCAGTCAGCCGCGACCTGCGGATCTTCGACGACTCCATCGTCGGCCACCGCCGCCACGCGCAGCGGCGGCACGTAGTAACCCTTCAGAATCGCCACAATTAGGCGCTGGTAAATCTGGTCTCGCGTGTGGTGAAACGTCTTGCGCTGGAACCAGTGCGACAGACCGGAGAACCGCGTCAGAAGAAATGCGACGGGGGCCAACGCATTGACAACCATAGCGCCGGTCTTGGAATCGGGCAGGCCCTCACCGATGGTCTTGATACTGGCCTCCGGAATTTGAACGCCTTTCCGCTTAAGGAGCGCTACTACTGTGCGGCATGCTTCCTGCAAATTGCTGTATTGTTCTCCGACCGGCACGCGCTTCGCTCTCTTGTTGTTAACCACGCTCGCCTCCTCCGCTCCGGCAACTCCAGTTTCGCGCGGTATTGTTGCATCAGCGTCTTCTCTGCTTATTCCTAGCTTCGTTAGAGCCACGACCGCCTTTTCACGATCGGTCATGGGCTTCCTTCCCCTTGCCATAATCTTCCTCCCTTTTGTTGTTTCCGACTTTGCCCAACATGTTCTTCTGGGCCGCCTATCAATACAGGCCAATCATAACAATAGGCCGTGTAAATGTCAAGGCAAAAATTACGATGAAGCAAAAGAATTTACGGCCCAATAAATGAAGTACATTTGAGGCCAACATAAGGCCTTCCTTTTCAATCTGATACGCGTCCATGCGCATTTGGTAGTGATTGCTCGGTCGCAGCCAGCCGGGCGCGACTGGGGCGTCCAGCGGACGGAAGACGAGAGTCAGCAAGAACACCCTAGCGGGCGGAACGGGCGTCTACAGACTCATGTTCCGACTGACGGTGGAGGAAGGGAGCGCGGTTCTGCTTCCAAGGTCACAATTTGTGACCTTGCAGCGCGGCCAAAATATCAAGTACTGGCCGCCGTGTTCGACGAAGTACGGGGCGGTCATGCCCGCCAACGTCCTCCGGAGCTGCGTCGCAGTCCGAGCGAGCATATACCTTGACATGTTCTGATAATCAGATAGTCTGAGAGTATGGCAGGAAAGACAAGTGCAACCATGAGGGAACCGATCGGCCGCGTTGGCCAGCTGCGCCAGGTGGTGATCCCCCGCGAGATTTTCGATAACCTTCGCATGCGTGAAGGGGATTTCGTGGCGTTCGCGAAGCACGGCAACGGTGTGCTCGTGAAGCCCCGGCGGGTTGTCGACCCCGACGACGTGCTGACCCCCACTGAAGCAAGACGCTTGCGCCAGAGTCTCAAACAGACACGCCAAGGGAAGACGCGGCCATGGGCCGACATAAGACATGAATTGGGTCTGTAGGTTCAGTGCCAATGCCGAGCAGGACCTTCGCGGTCTCCCAAGAACTATCCAAAAACGCGTGGCTCGGGTTCTCACGGAGATGGCTGTCGATCCGTTCCATGGCAACGTAAAGGGACTCCAAGGTCCGGAGTGGAAGGGCGCATTCCGGAGGCGGATCGGCGACTATCGGGTTGTCTTCACCGCAGACCAGGCTCAAAGAACGGTCGTCATCCAGCAGATCTCTCTGCGATCTGGCGCGACCTACCGGTAGAAGCAAAGGGAGCCTTATGTGAGGTCCGGGTAGATGCTCTCCCGGCTCATGGCTTCGTCGGAGAGGACCGGGATATTAGGGTCATGGCTGTCAGCCCAGATGCGGAATTGCCGCGCCCACTCCTCGGGATCGGTTCTCTGCAAGTGCGCAATGGAAACGGGCGGCACTTGCTGGTCGGCAACTTCCAGCATCCACTGCTCAAGACTCAAGCCGCGGGCCTGCGCCTGGGCTTTGAAGGCAGCCTCCTTTTCCGGCGGCAGATTGAGTGTGACAGTCATAATTGCAGCCCTACGCCCTTAGGTTAGCGCAATTAGTCCACTGTGGTGGTGTCCACCGCGCGCGCCGTTCTTCCAGCCTCCTCGGATCTCAATCGAACGCCCACGCTCGGAACCGGTACTGGCGATCTGCCCGGATGCTCCCGGTGGCCCACTATGCAAGAAATGCGAAGCGGCCTCAGGCACTGCGCCTAAGGCCGCCAAAATCGGTCACGAACGAAGTGGGAGGTTAGCGGCGGGCCAGAACCATCACCACCTCGGGCTTGCTGATCGCCGCCCTGTTGGCTCTTTCCTTTTCGTTGCGGGACATCCAGATCGAGCGGCCTTGGCCCGTGTAGCCGTCCCAAATCTGAGCGAGGAAGTAGTCGCTCCCGTAACGATGGAACGTGAGAAACGCTTTGCCAGCAGCCGCCGTACTCCCGGGCACACTGAGCGTGACGACGGTGGGCGTCGCGTCGCTGGATACGTTCCGAACCGTCAAAAACCTTTCGCCGTTACCTTGGCTCACCAAGTAGTCGCCCGCAGGCAGGGTGTGCCCGCCGACGACGAAGTCGAACGGCACGCTGGCCTTCAGCGTAATAGTCTGAGCCGACACCGGAGCAGCCAGCACAAACGCCAGCGCCGCCATTGACAAACATCCCAATACCTTTTTCATTGTCTTCACTCCCCTACCTGATTTGTGAACGCCCACCTGCCGCAGCCACATCGGCTCGTGAATCCTTGCAGGAACGGCGAACTCTCGTTTTGGCGCTCACACCGGATTGGATTATGCGAAGGTGAACTTGGATGCAGCATTTATGCGCGCATCGAAAAAATTGGACTTGCAGGTTTTTGCGGCAGCGTCTTCAAATCTCATTCGAACTCCCACGTGCGAAACCGGTGCTGGTGCTCCGCCATGTCCACGCGCCGGCCGCCACCTGGCCGTAGGTGGCCACCTTGCCTTGGAGGAGGGGAAGGCCGTCCTTTATTCAGGGTCGCAATTTGCGACCTTGAAGCGCAGCCGGACCATCAAGTACCGGCCGCGCGTGTTCACGGAACACGGGGCGGTGATGCTGGCGAACGTCCTTCGCAGTCCCGTCGCGGTCCGTGCGAGCATTCAGGTGGTGCGCGCCTTCGTGCACCTGCGCCGTCTCGCCGGCTGCAAGCGCTTGTCAGGCAACCGGCGGTTCGTCATCGGGCAAGGCCCGAACAAACTCAGCGAACCGATCCGAATCTCGCAAAGGCTCACCATGTCCAAAACACACCACTGCGGGTTTCATCGCGGCCAGCTTCCGAACCGCGGCGCGGTTCATCCGCGGATCGGATGACGCAAACTCGGGCGGCTCAGTCAGACCGCTCCGCATCGTCGCAGGATTGCGATGAAACAAAACATCGCCAAGAACCAGCACGCGGTCGCTCTCGCGCCAGAACGCCAGATGTCCGGGCGTGTGTCCTGGCGTCTCGATCACGGCAAATCCACCAACCTCATCTCCATCGCGCAGTGAGCGAGACACAGGATGACCTGGGCCCGCAAGCCGTCGCGACACCCCCGCAATCCACGAACCTGGATGCGGCAACACTCGCGTCAGATCGCCGGTCTCGGCTGCTGTCCGATCTCCCTCCCCACACATGAACGGGACCCTGAAATGCCCGCATACAGCGTGACTGCAGCCCTGATGGTCGAAGTGTGCGTGCGTGATGACATGTCCTTTGATCGCCATCCCGGCAAGAGCGGACAGCAGTCGTCGCCTTGCGAACTTGACGCCCGAGTCCACCAGGATGTCCCGCAACACATACACGTTTACGGCATCCAAAGGCCCCAGGGATAATCGCAACAAATCGGTACTGACACGCTCGATCTTCATGCCGCGTCCTCAAACTTCAATCGAACTCCCACCCGCGAAACCGGTGCTGGTGCTCCGCCATGTCCACGCGCCGGCCGCGAAAGCGGACGCCCTCCAGCTCGAGCCGCGTGCGCTGTTCCAGGCCCGCTTCGTACTTCAGCTTGATGGCGCCGCCCGCGCCCACCACGCGCTGCCACGGCAGCGAGTTTCCCGCCTTGCGCAGCACCTGCGCCACCTGCCGGTGAAACAAAGGGTACCCGGCGGCGGCCGCCACCTGGCCGTAGGTGGCGACCTTGCCGCGCGGAATCTGCCGCACCGCCTTGCGCATGGCCGCATCCCGCGGCTCGCTCTTGGGTGCGCGAATCAGCCGCCGCGCCACTTCCCGATGCGTCAGTTCTCGCATGGCGAGGCGCGCAGCAGTTCCTTCTCGACCGTGAGCGCGTAACAGCCGGACGTTTTCAGGTCTTGGAGCGAGAGCCCGTTCCAGTAAAGCGTGGCGGGCGTCCATGCCGGCGGCACCGTCACGCGCATTTCCGTCACGGTGCGGCTGATAATCTGGATTTCCTTCTCCGCCGGCGAGTACTGCGCCTGCACGCGCGCCGTGACCGCCGAATCGCGCTTGGGGAGAACGACGCGGGTTTCCACGCGGATGCGCTCCTTGCCCCGCTGGACCAGCGCCACCACCGCTTTCTCCTCCACAATCTGCTCCATGGTTTCGGCGAACTGGCGCGCGTCCTGGATGGGCTTGCCGTCCAGCGCCACGATGCGGTCCCCCATTTTGAGCGGGCCGCTGTACTTTTCGGGAAGATGCGAAACCAGCACGCCCGGGCCGGGATCGGTGGCGCTGTAACCGAAGGCCCCCAGGTCGAGCATCGCGCCGGAGCCGCCCGCCACACGCGTCGAAGGAAGCACGTCGTTGCGCTCGCTGGCGTCGAACTTCGTCATCCGGATCCAGTAGCAGCGCGCGAACGCGGGCGAGTTGGTTTCGCAATCGATGGAGGCGGGGAACTCGTCGCGCTGGTGATGGGCCAGCCATTCGAAGACGTCGCCGTTGGTGATGCCGTTCGCCAGGCGCAACTCCAGGTTGATCCCCGCGGATTTCAGCTTTTCCGCGAGCGCCTGGTCGCCGGACTCGCCGATCCACAGCACCGGCGCATTGGTGAAATTGGCGGCGAACAAGCGGTTGGTATCGACAGCCGGTTTGGGCGAGCCGCCCAGGGCGATGCCGGCGGCCCACAGATCGGGAACGCGAGAGATGGCATAGAACACCACCGCCGCCGCGCTGCCGCGGCCCGCCAGGTACACGCGCCCCGGATCGACGCCCGCGTTCCGGATGGCCGCCTCCACCGCCGAGGCCAGCGCCTGCACCCGCAAATCGATGTTGGCATTCGCGGCGGGGCGCCCTCCGGGCCCGGCGGGCGCGATCACCTGCCAGCCGAGGTCCTTTGTCCAGGTCCGCCACTGCGCGGCGTCCGCGCCGTCCACCAGTGCGATGGCGGGCGATTTTGCCGGCGCGGCCTGCGCGGCCGCGGCCCCGCGCGCGAGGAGGCTAATTATGCCGCAGACGAGAACGGATTTTCTTGACCAGCTTCTCGATTTCATCGGTCTTCTTGAGCGTGGAGATGGAGAGAACGTAGCGGTCGTTCTTCTCCAGTTCCTGCTTCAGTTGTTCCGCCAGGTCGGCCAACTGGGCTGCGTCCTTAAGGTTCTGTTTGTGCTCGGCCTTTAGAATCTCATCGCGTTGGACCTTCCCGTTGGGCAGGCGGACGTCGGTTTGGTCTTCAGTTGGGGATGGCGAGCGCGTCCCGCCGCGTTGCGCCACCGCAAAGCAGGAGACGGCCGCGAATGACAGCATCAGCGCACAGCGCCGTAACCAAGGTTTCATGGGAGACCCTGCTGTTATGATAGCCCGGGCTGAGCACATAGGGGCCTGACCACTCTGTCCCAAGGCGCGCGTTTTTTTGCGCGCCGCGCGGACAGAGCGGTCTGTCCCCGGGTCCGCCAGCATTGAGAACAACGGTACACGAGAATCGTGTACACTAGAATCATGCGGAATGTCACCTTCAGCGCCGACGAGGAGTTGATCGACAAGGCCCGCCTGCGGGCGCGCGGGGAAAAGAAGACCCTGAATGCCGTCTTTCGTGAATGGCTTCAGCGGTATGCCGGCAATTCGACGGCCGCGGCGGAATACCAACAGTTGATGCGCCGTCTCTCGCACGTCAAGGCCGGAGGCCCGTACACGCGAGACGAGATGAACGCCCGATGAGGAGTATCGCGGGGCGATCTTTTCTGGACACCAACATTTTGGTCTACGCCTTCGACCCGAAGGCCAAATCCAAGCGCGAGTATGCCCAACTCAGGATCACCCGGGCTCTGGCGACACACGATGCGGTTATCAGTTTTCAGGTGGTGCAGGAATTCCTGAGTCTCGCCTTGCGCAAATTCCCCCGCCCCATGACCCAGCCGGAGGCGCAGGCTTATTTGTCTCAGGTGCTGCTGCCGCTCTGCGAGGTTTTCCCCGACGCCTCCCTGTATTCCAGCGCCCTCTCAATCGCGGATGAAACAGGGTGGACCTTTTACGATTCGCTGATCGTGAGTTCCGCGCTGGCGGCGGAATGCGGCGTCCTCCTCACGGAGGATTTGCAGCATGGCCGCTCCGTCCGCGGCATTGAGATCCGCAATCCCTTCCTGTAGCCCTGCCGCTGATATCATGAAACACATAGGCGGGAATTCCACATGAAGAGGATGGCAGTTTTCGCGGCGCTGGCGCTGGCCGGCGCCCTGTCCGCTCAGGTGGCCACGCAGGCCAATTCCCAGTACCAGACGGAACAAGACCGGAAAGCCATGGCGGCCGGCCTGGGCAGCCCGGACCGCGACGCGTTTGAGAAGCCTCGCGACGTGGTGAAGGCGATGGAGCTTCAGAAAGGCATGACGGTGGCGGACGTGGGGACCGGCATCGGCTACATGCTGCCGTTTCTGAGCCGCGCCGTGGGCGCCGACGGCCGCGTGATCGCGGAAGACA
The DNA here is from genome assembly GCA_049516835.1 of Bryobacteraceae bacterium. Lineage (GTDB taxonomy): Bacteria > Acidobacteriota > Terriglobia > Bryobacterales > Bryobacteraceae > Fen-178. Next base: position 71,835 of record JBEKSR010000004.1, read on the forward strand.
TCTTCGACGACTTCCTGGCATCCGCCAAACAGAGAGCGCAGAACCAGAACCTGGGCAACGTGACGTTCGTCAAGGGCACGGAGACCGATCCGAGCCTGCCGGAAGACGCGGCGGACGAGGTGCTGGCGCTCGACGTCTACCACCACTTCGATTACCCCGAGAAGATGCTGGCGGGCATCCACAAAGCGCTCAAGCCGGGTGGCAAACTGGTGGTAGTGGAGTATTACAAGCGTCCGGAGGCCATGCCGGACGGGCGGGCCATGACCCACATACGCTTGGACATGCCCGACGTCATCAAGGAGATTGAAGCCAACCACTTCCACCTCCTCTCCGAAAAGGAACACATCAAGGACAGCCAGTACATCCTGGTCTTGGAAAAGAGATAGGAACGGCATGAAAAAGTTTCTCCGATATGCAAGCTTCGCGGCGCTGCCGCTGGCGCTTCTGTTGCCGCTCGGCGCGCAGGATGCCGGGAAGGACCAGGGCATCACGCGCCAGCAGGCCGACCAGATTCTGAACGAGTTGCGCCAGATCCGCCAGTTGCTCGAAAGGCAGCAGGTCAAGGCGCCGCAGGCTCAAGAGGAACAGGTCATCAAGGCCAAGCTGAACCTGGAAGGCTTCGCCATGCTCGGCTCGAAGGAAGCGCCGCTGACCATCGTCGAGTTCACGGATTACCAGTGCCCCTTCTGCCAGCGGTTCCACACCACCGCCTTCGGCGACCTGAAGAAGAACTACATCGACACGGGCAAGGTGCGGTTCTACAGCCGCGACCTGCCGCTCGATTTCCACCCCAACGCCATGCGCGCCGCCGAGGCCGCCCGGTGCGCCAACGAGCAAGGCCAGTTCTGGAAGCTGCGCGACGTGATGGGCGCGAATCCCAGCAAGCTCGACATGGACAGCCTGCTGGCGGACGCGGCGGACCTGAAGATGGACGTGAATGCATTCCGCGCCTGCGTGGAAAGCGAGAAGTACAAGAACGCCGTGCAGACCGACGTCATGGAAGCCATGAAGATCGGCGCTAGCGGGACGCCCACGTTCGTGATCGGCAAGAGCACGCCCGACGGAGTGGATGGCGAGCTGGTGGTGGGCGCCCAGCCGTACCGCATGTTCGACCAGAAACTGAAAGAACTCGGCTCCGCAAAATAGGGGCCTGACCACTCCAGGGGCCAGACACCCGCGTCCCAAGGCGCAGTTTTTTTGCGCCGCGCCGACAGAGCGATCAGTCCCCGGGTCCGCGCGCACTGTGCCATTATAGAGCGCTGCATAAATAATGCAATGATCAGTGCAAAAAAGGGGGAAGCTCTGATTGCAGGATGCAACCGCGAAGTTTCCCCGGCGATTTGCGGACTTTTTCGATGGAACGGATGAGGTCGTCCATCAACTCTTGGACGTCATGGGGGCATCCG
>JBEKSR010000005.1:0-65787 GCA_049516835.1 Bryobacteraceae bacterium
GTCTCGAATTCGTGGCGGTCGGCAGCCTCCTGACACCGGATGCAGTACTTGGTCCACGGCACGGCATCCAGGCGCTTGGGTTTGATCTCCTCTTCGCAATGCAGGCAGATCCCGTAACTGCCGTCAGCGATGCGGGCCAGGGCGCCTCTCACGCTGCGAAGCAGGTTCGATCCACGGTCCAGGTTGCGGATGGCCAGCTCGCGCTCCCCGGCGAGCTGCACCTCATCCAAGGCGTCCGGCGTCTTTTCGATGGCGATATCCGCGCGGTTTCTGAGGCCCACAGACAGTTCCACCCGCTTGGCCTCCAGTATCGCCTTGTGTTTCTCAAGTTCGGTCCTGTTCATTTCCCATCTCCTTGTTCGACGCGACCTTTTCTTTTGATTTGTTGTCTTTGCGCGTCTCTTCCAGTAATTGTATAGACGAAATATCGCACTGAAAGTTTCACCTCTGAGGCTCCCTCAAAAGGGCCATCTCGCTCGTCATGCACAACCCAGCGACGATCGCACCAGACGATAGCCGAGCAATTGGCGTGCCAAAGCCAGAGATGCTGAAAAGCTCTGGATTTCGCTCGATGTACGTCATACTCCACTGTCTTATCGGCAGGATGCTACCATCTCTCTTACAATTCGCCAAGAAACACTATGAGTGCGCACCCTCACAGAGTGCAGGGCAGCCTGTGCGCCTGGGCTGCCTGTATCTTTTTCTTCTTCGCGGGGCGGGCGTTCCTCCCGCACCTCGGGATTCAAAATGACGAAGCCCTGTTCGCCTCAGTCCTGTACGAGCCTCGCGCGGCGGCCTTCATGCTTCATATTGGGCACTTCCAGGTTCCGCTCATGCTGATGAGCTACCTGGGGACCCTGAAGGCCTGGATCTACAGCCCGATATTCCGCGTCTTCGGCACGGGGGTTTCGGCGCTGCGCGATCCGGTTCTGCTGGCAGGCGTAGCCGGTGTCTGGCTATTCTTCCTGCTGCTGCGCAGAGTGGCTGGGGAGCGTGCCGCCGTTATTGGATGCGGTTTGCTGGCCGTGGATTCGCTGTATCTGCTCACCACCTGCTTCGACTGGGGGCCGGTGGCGCTCCAACATCTGCTTCTGGTGGCGGGATTGCTCCTGCTAATGCGATTCTATCAGACGCGTCAAGATCTGGCGCTGGCTGGCGGGTCTTTCCTCCTGGGTCTGGCCATGTGGGATAAAGCATTGGCAGCATGGATGTTAATAGGGATAGGAGCGGCCGGAATTCTTACTTTTCGACGCCAAATATTTGGTGTGACTACGATTCGGCGGGTAGCCACGGGCGGGCTGGCTTTCGCTCTGGGGGCTCTGCCGCTCATCATCTACAACGTGGATAAGAAATTCGTGACCTTTCGCTCCAACGTGGCCCGCGATACCAGCGACATTCCGGGCAAGGCCCGGCACCTCATGAACACGGCGAATGGCCAGGGGCTGTTCGGCTGGATGGTGAACGAAGACTGGCAAGCGCCCGTGCCCCACCCACCGGAAGGCGGGCTGCAGAAGGCTTCCGCCCGCATTTCGTCACTGGCCGGCCACCCACGGCACAACCTGATGCTTTACGCCTTCGCGCTAGCGCTTCTGCTGGCGCCGCTGGCGCGTGGCCCCGCGCTACGGGCCATCCTGTTCGCGCTCATAGCCATGGCGGTGGGATGGGCGCAGATGGCGGTCACCGCCAACGCCGGAGGCAGCGTTCACCACGCCATTCTTTTGTGGCCGTTCCCCGAGATGGCGATCGCGGTCTCCTTTGCGGCGGCGTCGAGAAGGCTGGGCCGCGCCGGAATTCCGTCCGTGGCCGCGGTCCTTGTGGTCCTCATAATTTCGGGTGTTCTGCTGACGAATGAATACTATAGTCTCATGCTGCGAAACGGCGGCTCGCAGAACTGGACGGACGCCATTTTCACGCTTTCCGACTACATGAAAGGGGTCCCGTCCAACGGCATATACTGCGCGGATTGGGGCATTATGGACAGTCTGCGCCTGCTCAACCGGGGCAAACTGCCGCTCAACGTCGGCACCGACCCCATCTCCAAGCCCGAACTGAGCCCGGCGGACCGCGATTACCTCCAGCGGGTGATCTCGGAGCCGAGCCACGTCTTCATCGCGCACACCAAGGACTACGAGTTCTTCCAGGGCGTGAACGCCAAGCTGCTGAAGTACGCGGCGGAGTCGGGTTACGAGCGCCAGATGATGGCCCTCATTCCCGACGGCTGGGGCCGGTCGGTATACGAGGTGTACCGTTTCACGTCGCCGGGACATCCATAACGACCACGTTCGGCAGCCAATCCGACCCACCCTGTGCGGGCTGTTGAGAATATCGACAAAGACTGAGTTTTTCAATCTCAGGATGCTCTTGTCTTGACTCTCGCGACAAACTCATGTAGACTATCACCACATGCTGTACAAAACGGGAACCCCGGCTCAGAGGGAGAGCTGGTGCTGAGCAGGCAACCACGTGGCTCCGACTCAGGCCACCGGGTGTACAACGTTACCCGCCGGAGGACGGATTCAAAATGAAAACTGCGGTTCTGACACAAGAGCCTCGCCATTTGGTGCGGCTTGTCTGCTTTGCTGTCTGCGTTGTGGTCGCTGCGCCGGCCTTGGCCCAAAACCTGGCATGGGAACGCCAAGTCGGTTCTCCACATGCCAACGACTTCGCTTATGGAACGGCAGTGGACGCCACCGGAGTTTATGTTGTTGGGGTGGTGCATTTCGGAGATGCATTGCCTGGCCAAAAGAACGTTGGCGGGGGGACAAACGCTTTTATCCTGAAGTACGACCTGAATGGCAATGCGCTGTGGACCCGCCAGTTCGCGAGCTCAATCGACGCATACGCAGATGCGGTGGTTACGGGTGGTGGCGGCGTGTACGTCGTGGGGGATACGGGCGGCACGTTCCCCGGGCAGGCCCAGTCCTTTAGCAGGGACGCTTATGTGCGCAAGTACGACACCAATGGGAACGAGCTATGGACCCGCCAGTTCGGAACCAGCGAGACTGAGTACGCATTCGGCGTGGCCGCGGATGCCAGCGGGGTCTACGTCGTGGGATTGACGGGTGGCACTCTGCCGGGCCAAACTGCAGCTGGAACCAAGGGCGGCGCCTATATCCGGAAGTACGACCACAATGGCACGGAATTGTGGACTAGCCAGTTCGGCACGTCCGGCTACGATAGGGCCAATGCCGTGGCCGTGAATGCCACCGGCGTTTACGTAATCGGCGATGCGGGCGGAGTCCTGCCCAACGCCCAGACCGACGGCGGCTATTCCAATTTCTTCGTGCGCAAGTACGACGTCAACGGCAATGCACAGTGGACCCGACAGTTCGGTCCGGGAATTCACACACGCGGGGCGGCCGTGGACAACACGGGCGTCTACGTCGTTGGTAATCTTGACGGCGGCGCCCTCCCGGGGCAGACTTCGAGCGGCGGTTACGACGGCTTCGTGAAAAAGTACGACGTCGCCGGCAATCCGCAGTGGGCCCACCAGTTTGGCTCCGGACTGTCCGATATCGCCTACGCAGCGACCGCGGACGGGACCGGGGTGTACGTGGCGGGATGTACCTACCGGGCTCTTCCCGGGCAGACCAACCTCGGCGGGCAAGACGCGTATGTTCGTAAGTACGACGCCAGTGGGAACGAGATATGGACCCGCCAGTTCGGTACGAACAGCGACGACCAGGCCTATGCGGTGACCGTGGACCCCAGCGGCCTCTACGTCGCGGGCAATGGCCCCGGATACTTTCCAGGGCAGACCTCCAGCGCCGGTGATATGTTTGCGGCCAAGATAGCATTTGGCCCGGTACTGTTTGATGGGGGAGTGGTCAATAACGCGAGTTTTGCCAAGAGCCCCGCGCCGGTAGCGCCTGGATCTATCGCCGCGGTCTTTGGGACCGGTTTGAACGATGGCTCGACGGTGCTCTTCTCCAGTTTTGGCTCAAACGGAAAGCTGGCGACCACGCTGGGCGGAGCCAGCGTGACCGTCAATAACATTCTGGCTCCCATGTTCTACTCGACGCCGGGACAGTTGGGTATCCAGATTCCCTTTGAGCTGGCCACGCTAGACGCGGCTACGCTTCAAGTAACCGTCGGAGGCCAGGCCAGCGCTCCCATCACCATCGCGGTCGACGCGCTCGCTCCCGGTCTCTTCACCTCCACCCAGGATGGCAAGGGAGCGGCGGTAGCACTTCACAGCGATGGGGTGACGCCGGTCACCACGCAGAATCCCGCCAAGCCGAACGAGGTCCTCGTGCTTTTCGGGACGGGTTTGGGACTGCTTTCACCGTCCCTGGCCACCGGCGCGCCGTCCCAAGGGAATCCGACGGTCATCCTACCCGGAGTCACGGTTGACGGAATCACGGCTGAGGTGCAGTTCTCCGGTGGGGCGCCAGGGTTTGTAGGATTAGACCAAATCAATATCCGGATCCCGCCCGGGATGCGCACCGCAACCAACATCCCGATGGTGCTGAACATCGGCACCAAGCAGAGCAACACCGTGACGATAGCGGTTTCTCAGTGAAACAGATCGAAGAGCCTCGGCCCGGAGTGGGCGGCGGGCCGGGCCAGCAACTGGTTCGGGGCGATTTTGAGCCGACCGCGCCGGAGAAAGGACGTTTGGCGTGCCGATGCGCTCTGCTTGATGATTCCGGCTGCATGTGATTTTAAGCCTTGAAAGGGAAACGGAGTTAAGGAAGGGACCGATGCCTACGAGAAAACAGGGGAAAATGCACAGGCACAACTGGCGACTCCTTCTTGGGATGCTCGCCCTGGTTTGGGTTCACAATCCAGCGGCCGCCCAAACCTTGCAGTGGGCGCGTCAATTCGCGGCCTCAAAGCCGGACGCGACTTTTTCAATTGCCGCGGATTCCAGCGGCGCTTATGTGGTGGGATTGACCAGGGGCGGCCTTCCTGGGCAAACCGTTGTCAATATCCAGCAGGATGCCTTTGTGCGGAAGTACGATCCCGCGGGCAAGGAGCTGTGGACGCGGGAGTTTGCCGTGAATGGCCGTCCGGCTGCCGCCAACGGGGTGGCCGTGGATGCGAGCGGCGTGTATGTTGTGGGGAGATCGGAGTTGGGGAACAGACAGGACGAGGCGCCAACCACTTTGGCTGTGGTGAATAAATTCGACGCGAATGGCAACCTTCTTTGGACACACCTGACAGGCGGCCTGTCGGGAGAAAGCGCTGTTGGCGTCGCCCTGAACGGTGGTGGAGTGTATGTCGCCGGAAGCATGGTCAGTCCCACGGCCCATTACCAGGGTATGTACCTGCGCAAGCTTGACCCCACCGGTAAGGAACTCTGGACCAGCGAGTTCGACAGCGGCAGGAACGGCGACACCGCCTACGGAGTGGCCGCGGACGCGACTGGCGCCTACGTCGTGGGCTGGGCCCAGGGTTCGCTGACAGGCCAAGCGGTGCCGTTGACCCAGGATCTCTTCATTCGCAAGTTCGACTCCAACGGCAACGCCCTGTGGACTGACCAGTTCGGCACCGGCAGCTCGGAGGGGGCGTACGCGGTTAGCGTGGGCGCCAGTAGCGTTTACGTGGTTGGAACCACGCAGGGCCTGCTGGGCGTACAGACATTGCCGACTTTCGCTTTTGACGCTTTTGTGCGCCGCTACGACACGAGCGGCAACCTTCAGTGGACGCGCCAGTTCGGAACGATCGATAACGAGGTGGCATATGGCGCGTTGGCCGACGACTCGGGGGTATACGTCGCGGGCTACACAAGAAGCGTGGTGGGAGCGGCCAGCCTAGGTGGCGAAGATGCTTTCCTGAGACGGTACGACTCCAATGGCAATGCCTTATGGACCATTCAAACCGGCTCCGTGAATGACGACTACGCTTACGGAGTCGCCACGGATGCAGCGGGAATATATATCGCCGGCTACACCGATCGCAACACCATTCCCGAGAGCTTGACGAATTCCGCCGATTCGTTCCTGTATAGGTATTCGCCGCCACCGCCGGCCGGCCCCGTGGTGTCAGCCGGAGGCATTGTGAATAATGCGAGTTACGCCGCGAATCCAGCGCCTGTGGCGCCGGGCTCGATTGCGGCCATCTTCGGGACCGGTCTGAACAATGGTTCCCAGGTATTGTCTTCCGCCTTCGGACCGGACGGCAAACTGGTGACCACGCTGGGAGGAGCCAGCGTCACGGTAGGCGGAATCCCCGCGCCCATGTTCTACTCCACGTCGGGACAACTCGGAGTTCAGATTCCAGTTGAGATCACCGGAACGTCGGCGGCGGTTCAGGTGACCGTGGGAGGCCTGACCAGCCAGCCGCAAACCGTAAATCTCGCGCCGGTTAAACCGGGCCTCTTCACCGTCAGCCAGGATGGCAGGGGTGCCGCGGTTTGCATGCATACCGATGGTGTGACGCCCGTTACTGCCAGTAAGCCTGCCAATCCCAACGAGGTTATCATCCTCTATGGCACAGGCTTTGGTCCGGTGACCCCACCGCTGCTTACTGGAGTGCCGGCCACCTTGAACCAGACTGTCACACCCACAGTCACCATCGATGGGCTCTCGGCGCAAGTGCAATTTTCCGGGATCGCCCCTGGATTTGTCGGGCTGAATCAGATTAATGTCGTGGTTCCGGGACTGGCCCGCACCAACGCTGCCGATCCGCTGGTTGTTAGCGTCAACGCAGTGCCTGCTAACCCGGTGACATTGCCCGTTGGTCCGCCACAATAAGGACTGATATCGCGGTATCCAGCGCGCTGGAGTCACCATGGACATCCAGGTCTGCCCGCATTACGCTGGTCAAGTGGATCTGTCGATCATGCACCGGTGGCTCAGAGTTGCGGCCGCCCTTTTCCTTCGCGCCGGACGATACGATGTGGTTCTATTTCGGCGGCCCGCGGCCTGCCGGTGGCGCGGGCTCAGGCGCGGCGCAGCCACGGGGACGCACCACCGCCATTCATGTGGTCGAGCTTTCCGTCATTGACGGCAAACTCATCCCCGGCGATCCCAATCAGCCAACCTACATCGATCTCAAGCCGGTTCGTGAGGAAGGGAGATAAGCCCGCTCACTTCAACTCCAGGCCGGCGTTCAGCACCACCACGCCGAGTTCGCGCAGGTCGGCGCCGCTGGGCGGGATGGATTTGTCGAGTTGGAAATCCACGCGCACGGATTCGCCCGCGAGAAGCGCCGGCGCCACCTCGCGCGTGTAAATATAGTCTCCAGCCTGCGTGTAGGTTTCGGGCGGAAGCGCGCTGCCGCCGATGGTGGCGGAGAGCGAAATCGTCTTCAGCTTCTCGATGACCACGGGCGGCACCGTCAGGCGCACTTGCAGGAATGCGCCCTTCTGGGCCGCGCCGAACGGCCGACGCAGCACCAGGCTGAAGCGCCGCCCGGTCCACCGCCAGGCGTTCTGCTCGATTCCGTAAAAGCCGCCGATGAGCTGGGCCTCTGTCTGGGGGTCTCCCATGTGGATGGTCGACGCCATGCCCGCTTCGCCGGCCGGCCGGACGACGGCTTTCTTGCGCTTGCAGCCCAGCGGCGCAAACGCCAGCGTCACCAAGAGTACGGAGCAGCACCAGCGCAACGCGAGGCGATGCTCCCGAGGAGATGCGTTCTTCATTCGATGCTCCCTCTCATGTTAGCGGAAAAGGACGAACACGCTCACTAAAACGGAAAGAAGCCCGGCGCCAGTTCGAAACTGCGCACGTCGAACCAGTCGCCCTGGCGGCAGTGGTCGATCCCCAGGGAATAGTGCTGCGGATCTTCGGCGCGGCGAAACACAAAATTCAGACTCACCTCGCTCCAGCCGCCGCCGGGAACGGATCTTTCCACACTGTGGACGCGTCCGACCGCCGCCAAAACGCAGCCCTTGGGACAACGCACCAGCGCGCGAATGGTGACCGGAACGTGGTCGGGCAAGGACGCCGGATACTGCCCGATATAAGCCAGAAAAGCCGCGTCGTTTTCAGCGGATAGCCGCAGGGACGGGTCGCGTCCCTCCCGCCAGTCCTCCCGGTAGCGGCCCCCGGCAATAGCGGGCCGCAACGAACGCCCCCGTAGGGATAGCGGGTTGCCGAAGATGGCATCCTGAAGAAGCCATTTTCCGGATTCCCACCGGTAAGTTACGCCCCGGGGCTTCCCTTCGGAATCGAGAGGACCGCAGTTCAGCAGCCGGATGCGTAAGCCATCCGCCGGTTCCAGTGGCTCGCGGCCTTCCGGCGTGAATCGTACCAGGTCTCCCGAGGATAAGGCAACCACGTCACCCGGCTGAAGAACGCGGCCGCTGGGGATTATCTGGCCAGGCATGGCCGCTGCGCCCTGGGGTACGAACCAGGCGTCCAGGACGGCGCCGGGGCCGGGCCGGACGGGCCGGACTGCACACTCGAAAAGCGCTCCGTTCCGCCCTTCAACCAGCGGCAAATAGCCCCAGCGCGCCAGTTCAGCCGCATGACGTGTCCGCCAGGCTCCGGCGGCCGGACCCGGCGTCATCAAGAGTGCGAGATAGCGGGGACGCACTCCGGCCGGAATCGCGTTGATCTCTTCGGCCGACAAGGCCAGCACCGCGGACTGGACCGGGTTGCCCGCCGCCACCACCTGGCCAGCGAAATACCCACCCTCCGGATCCTCGAGTGCCACCAGGTCCGGGCCGCGGGCCAGCGCCAGAGCAGGCTTCAAATCGTTCCAGTAGGCGGTCCACTGCTTTCGGTTCCGCTCCACAACGAACGGCCCAAACATCACCAGACACGCCGCCACCGCGAGCGTTGCCGGCCAACCCCAGCGCTTTGGGCCGAGCCGCCCAAGGCCGGCGAAAACCAGAAACGCCAGTACCGCTGTGGCAACCACCACCACCGCCGGAAACAACTCGAGGGGAACCTTGGCATAGAGCATGAGCAGCCGGCTCGCCAGGTTGACGGCCACCAGCGCCGGCGCCAGCCAGCCGAAGGGCGCCATCAGGGCTACCAGCCACAGCTCGCTCATGGGCAGCACCCCATCCACGTAGCGAATGCTGCTCAGGCCGTTCAGAAGGAACCCGAGGTCTCCGGGCGACGCACCGGCGCTGTAGACCGAACGGCCATAGACGATCCACCCGCCCAGGATGGCGAAGGCCGTCCAGTCCAGCGCCGCCGGGGCCGTGCGATGCCGCAGCCATCCGGCGCCGGCGCGGATCAATCGCCATGCTCCCATCAGCAGGGTGGCCCCCAGAGCGATGGGAAACAGCAAGCCCGCGGGTGAAACGCCGGAAGCGGGCAGAAACAGCACGCGCCACAGCCGCGGATCGCGCAGGCTGTAAAAAATGGAGGTATTGGAGAGGTCGGCGGCGCCCGGCAGATGCAGGAAACCAAGGTTGATCTGGTAGGGGTAGAATGGGCTGCCATGCTCGACCAGCGTGCGGAAATAGTAGTGCCCGGTGGTCAACAGGACGAAGACTGAAATCGCCAACGCCACAGCCGCGGCATGCCGCGGATTCCGCCGCAGCGCGTGGCGCTGGCCAAACAGGACCGCTCCCAGGGCCGCCACAACCAGAAAGACCCCGGGATACTTTACCAGGGCGAAGGCGGCCCCAAAGGCCAATAGCGCCACATCGGCGGATGCCAGCGGGCGGCGCACGGCGCGCAGCACCACGAGCGTCAGGAGCAGGAAGCCGGCCCCGTGCAGCGCGTCGTTTTTGAGAGTCGGAACTCCGGAATACCCATACCAGAAGTGGCGCAGGAGGAGGCTTCCGAAGACCGTCCAAAGAAGCAATTTCCGGCGAAGCCCGAGTTCGCGGCCCGCGAGGGATGCGGCCAAGGCCAGCAGCACCACGGCTTTCAACGCCAGCAACGGGAAGAACAAGTCCACGCCGGCGATCATCCAGGATGGCAAGAACGAGAGTTCCCAAAAGGCCACATAGTTGGAGGCGAACAGGTAAGGAGTGGCGCGGTTCGCCATCCACTCGAGAAGATAATGCAGGTAATTGAGGGAGTCGATTTCCTCCACCGGACGGAAGGACAATAGCACGAGCGGGGCGCACAGCGCAGCCATGAGCGCGGCGGTTTTGGGATACTCGAAAATCTCCAGCCGCCCGATCGCCGCGGCGGCGCGCGAAAATGCGTCCCTGCCGCCCGGCACGGCTACAGCGGCCAGCGCGCAGGCGCCCGCGGCAATCCAATACGCGGCAGCGGAGTTGGCGCGGGTGAAGGAAGCCAGCGCGGCGAAGGAGGATTCCAGCGCGATCTGGATGGCCAGCACGAGCAGCCACTCCTGTTCCGCGCGGCGGCTGCGCCGGCCGGCGGCGCGCGCCAGCCGGATACTAGCCGCGAAAAGCGCAGCCTCCCAGGCAGCGAATCTCAGGATGGAGCAGAAAATCACGGCCGCGCCCATGGTCAGTGCTTCGACGCCAGGATCGCCATTACCGCAGCCAGGTAAAGGACCGCATCGATTTGCAGCCTGCGGTCCCGCAGAAAGACCTCTTCGGGACTGGAGCCCGCCCCGCGCTCATAGACCAGGTAAAGATAACGAAAAATGGCATACAGGAACAGCGGCAGCGTCATCACCAGCGCTTCGCTATGTTCCGACTGGAAGGTGTAAAGCGCATAGCCGATGATGCCGGCGCCGGTAACGATGGCGACCAGTTGGTCCAGAAACTGCACGCTGTACCCGCCCAGCGCGGGGCGGTGGCTGAGAGCGGACTCCAGGGTTGCCAGCTCCGCGCGCCGCTTGAGCAAGGCGAGCGAAAGCGAGAGCAGCAGCGACACCACGAACAGCCATGCGGATACCGGCACCCGGATGGCATAGGCGCCGGCCAGCGGGCGCATGACGAACCCGGAAGAGACCAGCAGAACATCGAGCACCGGTTCCTTGCGCAATCCGGCGGAGTAGCCGATCTGAAACACCGCGTAGAGCGCCAGCACCAGCGCCACCTTCCCGCCCAGCGCGCTTCCGAGCGCCATTCCCGCGGCCGCGAACGCCAGGCCGGCGAGACCCGCGAAGCCCACCGGGAGAGCGCCCGAGGCGATGGGCCGCAGTTTCTTGGAGGGATGGGCGCGGTCGTAATCGCGGTCCGCGATGTCGTTCAGCAGGTAAACCGCGCAGGCCATCAGAACGAACGCCACCGCCGCGAGCGCGCTGCGCCGGATGGCTTGGGGATCCCGGAAGCTGATGGAGGAGATCAGGGGAACGAATACCAGCAGGTTCTTGATCCATTGCCGGGGACGACACGACGCCAGAAGCGAGCGCGCGCCGGATTTCCATCGTTTGTGTCTTCCGAGGTTCATTTTGTCAACAACTCTGCGATGTTCCTATTCTCTCCACTTGAACCAGGCAACTGTAAAACGTCGGGCCGCCGCCGGCGTCGGTAAGCCGCTCGGAGGTCAGCGCGTTCACGTTGCGCTTTCCGGGGGAGCGCTTCCCCGAGCGCACGGAGGGCGCGCAAACCACGCCCGGCCGCACGGTATCGTCCACGCGCGCCAGCAGCACGCAGGAACCGCGGCCGTTGAACACACGCACCGGGTTGGAGGTGCGGATGCCGAGGCGGGCGGCATCGGCGGCGGCGAGGTGGAGCGCGGCGGTCTGGAGGTCCACGGAGTCGCGATGGCCGAAGGTGGAATTCATGCTGTCGTCGTTTTTCGGGGAAATCAGCTCGAGTGGGTATTTCCGCCGCAGGGCTGGGTCACCATGCCGCGATTCCCGGGGCGGCGCGTAGTCCAGAGTCCCGGCGTGGAAATGGCATTTTCCGCCGGGCATCCCGAAGCCGCCGGAGGCGAAGGGTAGGAACGGTTGGGGGATGCGCAGCCGGACGAAGCGCTGGCGCTCGAGCTCCTCGAGTGTGATGCCGCGCACGAACGGGTGGGGGGAATCGAGGAGCGTCCGGATCATGTCGTCTTCGGTGTCGCGGAAGCAGGGGTCGTCGAACCCCATGCGCTCGGCCAGCAGGCGGAAGATCTCGACGTTGGATTTGGCCTCGCCGGGAGCGGGAAGCGCCGGGCGCGCGAGCTGTAAATAATAGTGGCCGTATGCCAGGTAGAGGTCGGTATGCTCGAGGAAGGTGGTCACCGGCAGCAGGTAGTCGGCGTAGTCCGCGGTATCGTTCCGGAACTGCTCGATCACCACCGTAAACAGGTCGGTGCGCCGCAATCCGCCGAGCACGGCGTTCTGGTTGGGAGCGATGGCGGCGGGATTCGAATTGTAGACCACCAGGGCTTTCACCGGCGGATTGGCGGCGGTGTTGAGGGAGCGCCCCAGCTCCGCCATGTTCACAATGCGCGCCTCGCGTCCGAGCGCCTTCTGCTGGAGGCTGGGGCGCTCCAATCCGTCGCGGTTCAAATGGAACGCCTGGGAGGTGGAAAGCTGCAGCCCGCCGCCGATTTCTTTCCAGGATCCGACCAGCACCGGAAGCAGCGCCACGGCCCGCACGGCCATGGCCCCACGCTCGCTGCGCTGTATGCCGTAGTTCAGCCGGATGGCGGCGGGCCGCGTGGTGGCGTATTCCCGCGCCAGCGCGGCGATCTCTTCGGCCGCCAGGCCGGTGAGCTCCGCCGCCCGCTGAGGGGTCCATTCCCGGACGCGCCGGCGCAGTTCCTCGAAGCCCTCGGTATGGCGCGCCACATAATCGGCATCGTGGAGGTTCTCGCCGGCGATGACGTGCATCATGGCGAGGGCCAGGGCCGTGTCGCTGCCGGGGTTGATGAAGAAGTGCTTGTCGGCGGCGGCGCCGGTGCGGTTGCGCCGCGGATCGATGGTGTAAAGTCTAGCTCCCTTACGCCGCGCCTCCATCACGAACGGCCATAAGTGCGCGTTGGTGCCGAGAATGTTGGCGCCCCAGGCGATGATCAGGCGGGAATGGCGGAACTGCTCGGGTTCGGTGCCGTAGCGCAGGCCCAGCGCTTCGGTCAGCCCCGCGCCGCCCGCCGACGAGCAGATGGTGCGGTCGAGCCGCGAGGCGCCCAGCCGGTGAAAGAACCGCCGGTCCATGCCCTCGCCGTTGAGCAACCCCATGGTTCCGGCGTAGCTGTACGGCAGAATGGCCTCCGGCCCGAACTCCGCGGCGACGGCCTGGAGGCGGAGGGCGATGGCATCCAGCGCCTCATCCCAGGAGATCCGCTCAAAACGGCCTTCGCCTTTGGCGCCCACGCGGCGTTGCGGGTAGAGCAACCGCCCGGGCGAATATTCGTGTTCCAGATACTGGGCCACCTTACCGCACAGAAAACCGCGGGTCACGGGATGCGCCGGGTCGCCGCGCAGCTTCGTGCCGCGTCCGTTTTCGACGGTGACCAGCAGGGAACAGCAGTCCGGGCAGTCGAGCGCGCACACGGAGTGGCGGGTTTCCGGCATTCCATCGATTATATCGTGGGGGCAGGGCAGCACCGCCCGTTAGGGATCGCGGCTACCCGGCGGCCGCCTGCTCCGCCATGGCGGCGATCTCCGCGCCGATGGCCAGCGACGCCGTGGCGGCGGGGCTGGGCGCGTTGAGCACGTGGAGCGCGTTGGGCCGCGCGATGAAGCGGAAGTCCTGAACCAGCTCGCCTTCGGGCGCAATGGCCTGCGCGCGCACGCCGGAGCCGCCGGTATCGAGGTCGCCGGGCTGGATTTCGGGCACCAGGCGTTGGAGCGAACGGCAGAACAATTGGCGGCTGAAGGAACGCCGCAGCTCGTACCAGCACATCGAGGGATAGCGGCGCAGGAAGCGCCAGAGGCCAACATAAGTGAGCGCGTCGGCGAGGTCGCGGGCGTTGAAGTCGGTCTTGCGGTAGCCTTCCCGGGCGAATGCCAGCACGGCGTTCGGCCCGGCTTCGACTCCGCCATGAATCAGCCGCGTGAAATGCACGCCGAGGAAGGGAAAGCGGGGGTCGGGCACGGGGTAAATGAGGTTGCGGACCAGGTGCTGGCGCTCGGGGCGGAGCTTGTAATACTCGCCGCGGAAGGGTACGATGCGCATGTCGCGCCGCTCGCCCGCCAGTTGGGCGACGCGGTCGCAGTGGAGGCCGGCGCAATTGATCAGGAAATCGGCGTCGAACTCGCCGGCGGTGGTTTCCACAATCCATGTGGCGCCTTGCCGGCGCAATCGCTTCACGCGGGCGCCGGTCTCGACGCGCGCGCCGCGCTCCGAGAGCTTGGCGGCCAGCGTGTCGCAGACCGCGGCGTAATCCACGATGCCTTCCTGGGGGACGCGCAAAGCCGCCACGCCGCCCACGTGCGGCTCGATCTCGCGCATCTCGCCGCGGTCGAGCCAGCGCAGCCCTTCGAGGCCGTTGGCGGCGCCGCGCTGCTCGAGGTCGCGCAGGCGCGGCACTTCGGAATCGTCGGCCGCCACCACCAGCTTTCCGCAGATCTCGTGCGGGATTCCGTTTTCCCGGCAGAACGCCGCCATCTGGCGGATGCCCGCAACCGCGAGGCGCGCCCTCAGCGATCCAGGCTTATAGTAGAGACCGCTGTGCAGCACGCCGCTGTTGTGTCCGGTCTGGTGCCGGCCGACCGCATCTTCTTTTTCGAGCACCGAAATCCGGGCGCCGGGAAAGCGCTCGGCCAGCCGGTAGGCGGTGGCCAATCCAACGATGCCGCCGCCGATGATGACAACCTTTTTCGAATTCACGAGAGGGATACCTTGAGTGTATGCCGGGCGGGGGTGCGGCGAAGTGTGCCTTCCGGAATTCGTTATAAGATCGGAAGAAATGGCGCCGGAGTTCGACCGGTATATCAGGACGATCTGGATTGCGGTGTTAGCCGTCTGGCTGATCGGCGCATTGGCGACCAAGCGTACGGTGCGGCGGCAGATGCGGAGTTCCCGCCTGATCGAAGTGGCGGTGTTCGGGCTGGCGTGCGCACTGCTTTTGGGGAGGCATCCGGAACTGGGCGTTATGAACGAGCGGTTCGTTCCGGAAGCGGCCGCGTTTTCGTGGATGGGGCTGGCGCTAACGATTGTGGGTGTCCTCTTTGCGGTGTGGGCCCGGTTCTACCTGGGAGGCAACTGGAGCCTAACGGTGACGGTGAAGGCGGGCCACACGCTGATCCGCGGAGGGCCGTATGCGGCGGTGCGCCATCCGATTTATTCCGGCCTTTCGCTGGCGGTGTTGGGGACGGCGCTGGCGGTGGGCGAGTTCCGCGGGTTGGCGGCGGTGGGGTTGGTGGTGTTTGGGTTTCGCCACAAGTCGCTAGTGGAAGAGCGGTTCATGCGACAGGAATTCGGCGCGGAGTACGAGCGGTATTGCCGGGACGTGAAGGCGCTGATTCCGTTCGTATGGTGAGTCAGCGGAAAGCCGCCTCATGGCTTCTCGAGGACCACGAAGAGCGACTGGCCGAAGGGAGGCCTCACCATTCCCTCCAGACGCGACAGGAGTGGCACCAGGTAGCGGTCGAAGATCTCGATCTGCCTTTCCGACTGGGCGTGACGTCGCAGAATGTGGGAGTTCACCCACCAACCGAAGAAACCGGCGGCGTTCATGTAGTGGGCCTTCCTGATGCGCAGGCCGGTCGAGTCGGCCAGACAGGCGATGGAGCCGCGGCTGTACCGCCGATAATGGCCGAGGTTGTTGTCGATGGGGCCATAGAGCATCGGAAAGGCGGGGACGAGCAGCACGACGACTCCGCCGGGCGCGAGAATGGATGCCATGCCGTGGAGGGCCTGGCGGTCGTCCTGGATGTGCTCGAGTGCGTTCAGACACACGCAGGAGTCGGGGTGGAACCGGGCCAGGCCGGAGAACGCGGGACTGCCGGCATCGCAGGCGAAGGCGTGCAGGTTGTTCCGGTCCGGGTAGCGTTCTTGGAGCCGCTGGATGCAATCGGGCTCGCTGTCGACCGCAATGACGGCCTCGCGGTCGAGCAGCGTTCCAGTGAAGTTCCCGAGGCCGCAGCCGACCTCGACTACCCTCCGCCCCAATTCCCGCGTGACGAGGCGGCTCTGCCAGGCGAAATAATTCTCCGCCCTGGACATGCGCTCCTGATCTTCGAGCGTGTAAGCCGACCGATGCACGGAAACGATGCGCGCCCCTTTGAGGACCTGTGAATATTGTAGAACCTCTGGGAGAATAGAAACGTCGCATGTTTCTGTTCGACGTCTTTCGCTCGTTTCTGCCGCTTCACAATCCTATCGGCTTTGGCCCGGCCGACTTCATCGAGCTGGCGCTGGCGGCGATGCTGGTTTTGATGGCGGTGGTGTGGCGCCCCTGGATTCAGCCGTACGCTCTCAAGCTGGCGGAGAGGACCGGCTGGTCGATGTTGGTGCTGGCCCTGCTGCCGGTGGTGCTGCGGCTGGCCCTCGTCGCGCACCATCCGGTCCCCTCGCCGGACGTTTACGACGAGTTCGGCCACCTGCTGGAGGCCGACACGCTGCGGCATTTCCGCCTGGCGAATCCGCCGCATCCGCTGCCCCAGTTCTTCGAGACGTTCTTTGTGCTTCAGGAGCCGGCCTACAGTTCCATCTACCCGGTGGGCCAAGGCCTGGCGCTGGCGCTCGGCTGGGCCGTGTTCGGGCTGCCCTGGGCCGGGGTGGTGCTTTCGGTGGCGGCCTTCTGCGCGCTGTGCTACTGGATGCTGCGGGCCTGGACCACTCCGGGGTGGGCGCTCGCCGGCGGGGCGCTGGCGGTAATCGAATTCGGCCCTCTGAACCAGTGGATGAACAGCTATTGGGGCGGGGCATTCTCCGCCGCGGCGGGGTGCCTGGTGTTTGGAGCGCTGCCCCGGCTGCGCCACGGGCCGCGCACGCGGGACGCGGTTTTGTTGGGCGTTGGCCTGGGGATGCACCTGCTCACGCGCCCGTATGAGTCGGTCTTTCTGTTCCTCGGCGTCGTCCTGTTCTTCGTCCCAGTGCTGCGAAAGCGGGAGGAAGTACGGAAACTGGCAAGAGTGGCGCCGGACGTGGTCCTGGTCTTGATCGCGCCGATCGCCATCATGCTGTTCCAGAACAAGGCGGTCACCGGCAGTTGGACGACGCTCCCCGAAATGCTCAGCCAGTATCAGTACGGCGTGCCGGCGGCGCTCACCGTCGAATCGAATCCGGTGCCCCACCGCCCACTGACCAGGGAACAGGCGCTCGATTATAAGATGCAGCTTTCGTTTCACACCGGTCCCGAAACGATGACCAGCTACCTGGAGCGGCTCGAGTACCGCGTGCGCTATTACCGTTTCTTCTTTCTGGCGCCGCTCTACCTGGCGCTGGTAGTCTTTCTGGTAACCATTCGGGAGTTCCGATTTGTCTGGGTGGCGCTCACTTTGCTGCTATTCAGCCTGGGCGTCAATTTCTTCCCAGCCTTCCAACTTCATTACATCGCCGCGGTCACGTGTCTTTTCGTCCTGGTGAGCGTGAGGGGGCTCGATCGGCTCAGCCGGGTGAGCGTCGGCCGCGCGGCAGCCCAGTTGATAGTCTTCTTTTGCGTTGCGCACTTCCTGTTCTGGTACGGTGTCCATGCATTCGACGATGCGGAGGTCTCGATGGCGATGAGGCCATACGAGACCTGGGACGCCATCAACCACGGGAATCCGGAACGGCGGATCTACGTCGACCGGCAGCTTGCCGCGATACCGGGCAAGCTGCTGGTATTCGTTCGCTACTATCCGCAACACATCTTCCAGGACGAGTGGGTCTACAACGCCGCCGACATTGACGGGGCGCGGGTGGTCTGGGCCCGCGACCTGGGCGAGGCCGAAGACGAGAAACTGCGCCGCTACTATCCCGACCGCGCCGTCTGGTTGTTGGAGCCGGACTTCCGGCCGCCGAGACTGACGGCGTACGAGCCGTAACGCCGGCGGTCTCTACCCGCCGGTGGGGTTGTCCCGACTGGAACACACCGGCGGCAAGACCGCCGGTGCTACGCCACGCTATAATCGTCATCGAATGGACGTTTACGAGGAACTGGTGCGGCTCCGCAACCTGGGGCAGAAGTGCGCGCTCGCGACCATCGTCGAGGTGCGCGGGTCCATCCCCAGCTATGAGACCGCCAAGCTCCTGGTGCGCGAGGACGGGTCCATGATCGGCACCATCGGCGGGGGCTGCGTCGAGGCCGAAGTGTGGAACGCCGCCCGGGAGGTCATCCAAACGGAAAAGCCCAAGCACCTTACCTTCAACTTGGGGCAGGACGCGGCCTACGACAACGGCCTCATCTGCGGCGGCCAGCTTGATGTGTTCGTCGAGCCGGTGCTGCCCGTGCCGCGCGCCTTCATCTTCGGGGCCGGGCATATTTCGAAGAGCCTCTCGAAGGTCGCGACACTGGCGGGTTTTGCCACCGTGGTGGTGGATGACCGCGAGACCTTCGCCAACCGCGAACGCTTCCCCGAAGCCGCCGGGGTGCACGCCGCCGAGTACGAGGAAGTTTTCCCCAACCTCGAGATCAACGAGACCAGTTATGTCATCATCGTCACGCGCGGCCATCGCGACGACATGCGCGTGCTGAAGCTGGCCATTGCCACGCCCGCGCGCTACATCGCCATGATCGGCAGCAAACGCAAAGTGCTGAATGTCATCCGCGAACTGGAGAAGGAAGGGATTCCGCGCGCGGCTTTCGAACGCATTCACGCCCCCATGGGCCTGAATATCGGCGCGGTTTCTCCCGAGGAGATCGCCATTTCGGTGGCCGCGGAAATGATCGCGGTGCGCCGCGGCGCGGCGTCCAACTGGCGCTCGCTTTCGATGTCGGTGTTCGCCGACGAATCGCTGCGAGCCGTGCTGGCGAAGTGAGCGCGGGTCTCATTCTAGCGGCCGGCGGATCGCGCCGCATGGGTTTTCCGAAAGCTCTGTTGCGATACCGCGAGGAAACGTTTCTCGACCGGCTGGCCGGCCTGTTCGCCGCGCGCTGTTCTCCGGTGATTGTGGTGCTGGGCGCCGAGGCGGAGCGCATTCGTGCCAACGGAGGGCCCAGGGGGCGCCCCGCCGCCACCTTCGTTGTGAACCCGGACTGGGCGCGCGGCCAGACCACCTCGATGCAGTGCGGGTTGCGTGCCGTTCCGCCCGAGGCCGATGGCGTGCTCTTTACGCTGGTGGACCACCCCGCCGTTCGGCCCGCCACCATCGATGCTTTGCTGGCCGGATCGCGCGCCACGCTGCTGCGCGTGCCGCGCTACCAGGGACGCCGCGGCCATCCCATCTGGTTTTCGCGCGAGATCGTCCCCGAGTTCCTGGCGCTCCCCGTGAGCGGCGCGGCGCGCGACGTGGTGCACGGCCACGCCGCGCAAACGGAGTTTCTCGACGTGGACGACCCCGGCATTTTGGCCGATATCGACGATCCGGAAGCCTACCGCGGCCTCACCGAAGGGGGCGCATGAAGATCCGGCCCGGCACGGTTCTGAAACTCGCCGGCGCGGCGCTGGCGCTGCTGCTCATGGTGGGGATGGTGGCGCCCTACCTGGGCGCCGACCGGTACGGCGAGCGCCTTCGCGGATCGCTCGAGCGCGCCCTCGGACGCCGCGTCGAGTTTCTCGGTCCCGTGCGGTTCAGTCTTTTCAAAGGCCCCGGGTTCTCGGTGGAAAACGTGGTGATTCACGAGGACCCCTCGATCGGGATCGAGCCCATGGCCTACATGGACCGGATCGACGTCACGCCCGGCTTCTGGGCGCTTTTCGGCGGCAAGTTCGTGATTGCTTCCATCCGGTTGGAAGGCGCCAGCATCAACCTCGCCAAGTCCGGCGCCGCCTCCGAATGGGGCCGCTGGAACTTCGCGTCGCTGGTCAATCCTTCCGTGATGAGCGCCGCTCCCGCCATCCACATTCGCAACAGCAGCCTGCGCGACAGCCGCATCAACTTCAAGTTCGGCGATGTGAAAGCGGTTTTCTACCTCACCGAAACGGACCTCGACGTCTCGCCTCCCGGTTCGCGCGGGAGCGGCTGGAGGGTTTCCGGGTCGGCCAAACTCGCCCGCACCGACCGTTCCGCGCAGGGGCTCGGCTCCTTCACCGTGAAGGGGCGCTGGTACGTCGCGCCGGAACGGGTCGATCTGGATGTGCAACTCGATCGCACCGGGCTGGGCGAAATCACGGCGCTGATGCGCGGCCAGACCGGCAGCGTGCACGGCACCATCTCCGCGCGGTTGCACCTGGGCGGACCTATCGACAATATCGGCATCCTGGGGCGGCTCGACATCGAAGACGTGCACCGCTGGGACCTGCTGCCGCCCAAAGGCCAGGGCTGGCCGCTCGATATTCGCGGCCGCCTGGACCTGATCGCGCAGCAACTCGAGTTGCAGTCCAACTCCCCCGGCAACGCACCGCTGCCGCTGTGGGTGCGGTTCCGGGCCAACGATTACCTCTCGCAGCCGCGCTGGGCGGTGACCGTGAACTGGAACCAGTTTCCGCTGGCGCCGCTGATGGAGCTGGCGCGGCACATGGGCGCGCAGTTCCCGCCCAAGCTGAAGCTGAGCGGCAGCATGGATGGCGCCATCGGCTATTCCGGGCAGGGCAGCTTCCAGGGGGAATTGGCGTTCCACGACACGGCTGTTACCATTCCCGATTCGCCGCCCGTCCGTTTCGATCAGGCCCGCATGGTGGTGGACCACGGCCACGTGCGCCTCTCGCCGGCCGTGGTGCGCACCGCCGACCAGGACCAGGCGCAGGTCGTAGCCGACTACGCCATGGATGAGGAGGCGCTCGATCTCTCGATCTCCGCCGAGGCCATGAAGGTGGCGTCGTTGCGCGCGCAGGTGGCCCTGGCCGCGGTGCCCTGGCTCGAGCAGGTCCGATCCGGCCAATGGAGCGGCCAGTTGCACTACCGCATGGCGGCTGGCAAAGCCGGCTGGACCGGCCGTCTGGAGCTTGGCGACGCTCAGATCGCCGTGCCGGGCCTGGCCGATCCGCTGGAGATCGCGTTTGCGCGCGCGCAGATCGATGGCGCGCGCATCGTGCTCGATCGCCTGGAGGCGCAGGCCGGCAAAGTCGCCTTCACCGGAGAGTACCGCTACGAGCCCGGCGCCGCGCGGCCGCATCGCCTCCGGTTGCGCGCCGAAGAGGTGGACGCCGCCGATCTCGAAGCGGAATTCATGCCCACGTTGAGCCGCAGCACCAGCCTGATCGCCCGCGCGCTGGGCCGCGCCCCGGCGCCCGCCTGGCTCACCGGGCGCGCCGTCGATGGCACGGTGCAGATCGACGATCTGCTGCTGGCCGGCTGCCACTTGGAGAACGTCCGCGCGCGCCTGCTATGGGACGTCACGCGCGTGGAGTTCGATGGCATCCAGGCCAAACTCGATCGCGCCGCCATCACCGGCAAACTGGCCGTCAGCCTGCGCACCGCGCGGCCGTCCTATAAGCTCACGGCGAAGGTGAAGGGTTTGGACTGGCAAGCGGGCAAGCTGGACGCCGATGGGACGCTGGAGACCTCGGGAACGGGCAGCCAGTTGCTGGCCAACCTGACATCCGAAGGGAACTTCACGGGCGCTGCTCTGGATTTCGGCGCGCTGGAGGCGTGGCGCAGCATTTCGGGCAGCTACGACCTGGCGTGGAGGCAGACCGCCCCGCGCCTGCGCCTCACCGGCCTGAATCTGCGCACTGAGGACGAGACCTACACCGGCCGCGGCGCCACCCAGGACGACGGCCGCCTGGTGATCGTGCTCACCAGCGGCAGCAAGGAAATGCGCATGAGCGGCACGCTGGCGAAGCTGAAGGTGGAGTAGCGCCGGGCCCAGAGGGCACCCCCTTGCCACCGGTAGCCTATAAGCTACTATGGAGACGTGGCCCGTGTCATACCGACGGTTAAAACCGAATCTTATCGGGAGAGTCTATTGAAGTCTCTCGGGAATCCGGACGAGGCGGCTCAGTATCTGAACGCTTGCCTGGAGGACGAAGACGCCCGGGCATTCCTTCTGGCGCTTCGCGATGTTGCCGACGCCCGCGGCGGCATCAGAGCCCTGTCCCGCGATGCCCACTTAGGGACCACGCAAAAATAACTTCACATTTGGCTACTTGTGGGGCAGGCTCTCAGCCTGCGGACCCGCTTTCCAGCGGGTCCAGCCGACCGGAAGGCCGGCTTGCGGGCAGGATCGCCCGCCCCACAATCCATGCAGAATATCGATTTCACGAAAACTACGTGGCATTGGGCACTCGTGCCTGCCGCGCCACGTCGGCGCTGCGAGTTTATTCTTGCATGGTTCCTTAAACCCGGAGAGCCTCTACCGAATGCTCTCCAAGTCCGGCAATCCATCGCTGGACAGCCTGGCGGCGGAATTTGCGGCTTTAGGGCGACTTGCGGGGACGCGATCCGAAAATGGGATCTCTTTCCGAGTGGCGGAGGATACGCTCGGGAGCGCGGCTTCGACGTGAACGGCGTCGCTGGGAAGGGCTGTTATCAATCATCCCGGCCCAACATCGTGCGCTGTCCGGATTGCGAGGATCGCGGCTTCGCCGCTCGACCGATCGACGGATGCACTGGCGCGCTCTCCGAGCCGTGGGGATAGTGCCGCCCTGGGCTGCATGGCGGACGGCGTGTTCAACGGCCCTCCGCGCGCCACACGAACTCGGCGATGCGCTCCGCCAGTCGGGACCGCAAACCGGGTGGCAGGTTATGTCCCATTCCCTCGATCAGGACGAGTTCTGCGCCGGGAATGGCTTCAGCCGTCGCTCGCCCGCCGCTCACGTCGCACATGCGGTCAGCGGGGCCGTGGATCACGAGGGTGGGGACCTCGAGATGTCGTAGGTGTTCGGTGCGATCGCCAGAGGCGACCGTCGCGATCGCCTGACGAGCGACGCCGGCCGGATCGTAGGAGCGGTCGTAGGCGCGGCCGGCTCCCGCGGCGACGTCCTTCTCGTCCGTGGGATATCCAGGCGAACCGACGGCGCGGAAAGCCCGGAGCATCTGCTGAATCACTTCGTCGCGGGTGGTTGCGCGTGGGCCGCCGAACACTTCGCGGAGCACGTCCGGCGCGGGCTGCCCGACTGACATATTGCCCGTTGTCGACATCATCGAGGTGAGAGAGCGGACACGGTCCGGATGCTCGATTGCCATCGTTTGCGCAATGGCGCCTCCCATGGACGCGCCGACGACATGCGCCTTCCCGAAGCCGAGCGCGTCCAGCAATCCGACCGCGTCGGCAGCCATATCCGACAGCGTGTACGACACCGACGACAGGTCGCCGGCGAGCGCCGCGGGCAGGTCCGGAGGCGGGGCATCCGTCAGGTGTGTGGAGAGCCCGGAGTCACGGTTGTCGAAGCGGATGACCCGCAGGCCGCCTTCGACGAGGGCATGGCAGAACGCGTCCGGCCAATGAATTGATTGCGCGGCGATCCCCATGATGAGCAGCACGAGAGGCGCATCGGGGCTCCCGAGGCGCTGGTAGGCGATGTCGATCCCGGCTGGCCCGACTCTTGACGCCTTCTCGTCAACGATAGACGCATCGAACCCGTTCACTAGCTCTGACACGCCGCCCCCCGTTTTTCGCTGTTGCGTACCGGCTCTGCCTGTGGCCTTTCCGGCCGCAGCGTCTTTGCCGCACTCTTCTCTTGCGGAATCATGGAATCCTCCACTGGTATCGGAATTGGAAGGCTGCGTCGAAAAGCGACGAAGTCTCCTTAGTTGCAACGTGCGTCGCAGGCATGCTTCTCTGCGGCGACACAAGCCGCGGGCCTCTGGGAAGCATGATGCTTCGTTTGTTGATACTACCCGAAAACAAACTCGAAATCTAGTCTTATTTTCAATGGTTTAGGCTTGCTATACTGAAAACAGAGGGACCAAATCGACGCATCGATCCGAAACGGTACGGTGTAACTCGCCGAGCGACGAGTGGTACCGTGCGGCCGTCCACCTATCAGACCGAAATCTGCAATCTGCTCACCTTACATGCCATCCTGAGCTGATCGTGAACTTGTGACGGCGCACTCGGAGATTGGCGGATTCTGCCGGACCACATCTTGGCGCGGCGCGCGGACTCCGTCGAGAGCGGACCGAATAACCGGTCTTCGGTTCCCATCCGGGCCAGCAGACCGCTTCAGCGCGAAACCCTACGGGGGCCGCACCCACCGGGTCTGCCGTAGAACCGCAAAGCTCCTTAGTCGAGCAACGTTCGTACCCTCGCGAGCACTTCTTCGACCACATTCGCGGGCAACGATTCCGAGAACTCGCGGCCTCGTTCCTTGTAATCAACCGAGCGGAGTTGATGGCACAAAACGACTCCCTGTGTGCGCGCCCCCGCGCCGCTCAAGGGAACCGCGAAGCCGTGCTCTCTGGCAAATCCGCCGCCCTGGGTGATGGGGCAAACCAGTATCAGTCCGAACCGGTTGAACTCGGACACGGAGAGGACGAGAACCGGCCGTTTCCCGCGCTGTTCGTGGCCCTTAGCGGGGTCAAGGTCGAGGTTTAGAACGTCTCCCCGATCGGGAATGCCGCGTTTCAAATTGCCTCTTTTCCCACCGGTCCGCCGCTGAGCCACTCACGATCTTTGTGGGAGGGCTTGAGCGCTCTCCGAGGGGACTTCGCAAGCAATTCCGCCAGGGTATAGTGCGGCTTGGTCTGGGGCTCGAAAACGACCCGGCCGTTCTCGACACCAATCCGCACTTGCGACCCAGCCTTGAGGTCTACCAGACTGAGGATTTTCTTGGGGACTGCCACGACCACCGACCCGCCCAGGCTGCGGAGAGTCACCGTCGCCATCGCTTGCCTCCAGTTAAACTAAAGTATAACATCGGCCCTCCGGCGGCGTAAGACACCGGTGGCAAGGGGGCGCCCTCTGGGCCCGGCGCTACTATTTCAGCGCCGTGTTCAGCACCATCGCCAGCCGCGCGCCAGCCTTCTCGAGCTGCTCGCGGATGAGCGGGTCGGCCTTTTTCTCATAGGCCGCGCCGATCGGAGCCGGCGTGCCCGCCGCCACTTTCGGCAGCCGGCCGTAGACCACCTTCTGCGCCGCCTTGTGCGCCTCTTCCGCCCAATCTTCCACCGTCCCCTTGGACCACTTCCTGGCGTGGCCCGCGGACTCCGTCGAGAGCCGGCCGAATAAGCGCTCTTGGGTTCCCATCCGGCCCAGCAAACCGCTGTCCCAAACGCTGTGCAGGTTCGTCTGTTTGCCGAAGAATTCCACCTTCACATCGTTGCCACCCTTGTCCTTGTTATCCGCGCAGTGCAGCGGCTGGTGCATGTCGCCGATGAAGTGAATCAGGAACATGAGATCCTCGCGGCGCTCGTCCGGCGTGATGGCGGCGTCGTTCAGCGCTTTCCGGAAATCCTCGATCTTGGCGAGGACGCAATCGCCCTTGGGACAATCGCGTGCCATGTCGAGGTGCGGCTTATCGATGGGAATGTCGATGTAATGCCACGGCGCGGTGTCGGCCCGCGACCGGCGAACCTCGTCGGCCCAACTGGCAATCGAAACCATGGTGGTGTTGGGTCCCAGGATGGCGTCCACGCGCGCGCGCGCCGCTGGCGTAAGCTGGGCGTGGGCGATCCGGGCCACCAGGCTGTGCCCCTCGGGCCCCCATGCAAAGGTCGGCAGGCAGCCCGCGATAACGGCAATCACCGCGAATTTTCGCATAAGATCTCAAACGCATCCACAGGGCCGCAACACAATCGCCGAAGTCATGCTGCTGTCCTGCTGGTCGTCTCCCTCGTCGGTTTCCAGGTACATGTGGCAGTAGTAGCTGGCCAGGCCGCAGCCCACCAGCAACGCCAGCATGATCCCCAACCACTTCAGTGTCCGGCCGTTCCACGCGTGCTCGTGCGAAACGGCGGCCGCCGTGGCCTTCACCACGGAGAATGCGGCCCCTGCCCCGAGAGCCAGCTTGAAATACCAGGGCATCAGGTCCAGGTGGATCTGGCCGCCCACCTGGCTCCACAACACAAAGACGGCAATCAGCGCGATCAGGAATTGCGTGGTGTAGGCGAGGCGCAGCGTGGGCATTGGTGGTGGCGAACCTTCATCATACGTTATCCTAAATACAGATGGCCCAATCCGGCCCGGGGTTTTCCCGCTCCTGGCATCAATTTCAAAACGCATTCTGGCTGGCGATGGATTCCATCCGCGCGCACAAGCTGCGGAGCTTCCTCACGCTGCTGGGCGTGATTATCGGGGTGGCCAGCGTCATCATGGTGGGCGCCGCCATCGAAGGGCTGGGTGTCTACGCCGACGAGAGCACCGCCAAGGCTTTCGGCTCGGAATCGTTTCTGGTGGCGCAGATCGCAGCCACCGGCCGCCTGAGCCGCCGCGAGTACTTCGACAAGGTAAAGCGCAACAAACCCATTCGCACGGAGGACTACCGCTTCCTCGAAGCGGTGAACGGGGATAGCGTGCTCTACAGCCCCTACCGCAACCACGTCTCCGACGTCAAGCGGGAAAACCTGATCTGCGAAGATACCACCATGCTCGGGGTGGCCGCCGACATGGCCAGTATCCGCGATATCGGCGTGGTGGACGGGCGCTTCTTCACCGATCAGGAGGAGCATTCGCGGGCCTTCGTCGCGGTGATCGGGGATACCGTCCGGACCACGCTGTTTCCAGGGGATGCCTCGCCGCTCAACCAGATCGTGCGGATCGAAGGCATCGAATTCACGGTCATCGGCGTCCAGGAGCGGCTCGGCTCGGCCTTCGGCCGCGACCAGGACAAGTCCATCTACATTCCCATCACGGCCTTCAACCGGATGTACGGTCCCGGCAACGGTTTCGCGCTGTTCGGACGCCCCAAGCCCGCGAGCGGCCTTACATTGAACGGCGCGCTGGATGAAACGCGCGTGGCGCTGCGCACCCGCTTCCATGCGCGTCCCGGCCAGGATGACAATTTCGACACGCTCACGCCGGATGCCATCCGCGGCTTCATCGATCAGTTGCTCGGCATGGTGGCCGCGGTGGTGGTGCCGGTCACCTGCATCTCGCTGGTGGTGGGCGGCATCGTCATCATGAACATTATGCTGGTGAGCGTCACGGAGCGCACCAGGGAAATCGGCATCCGCAAAGCGGTGGGCGGGCGCCGCGGCGACGTCATGCTGCAAATTCTGATCGAGGCCGTGGTGCTGGCGACTTTGGGCGGCGCTTTCGGCGTGGGTCTGGGCGCGGCCGCCACCATGCTGCTGGGCCGCATCTTCGACCTATCGCTCCATATCACCCTGGGCTACGTGGCGCTGTCGCTGGCGGTCTCGAGCATTGTGGGCATCGCTTCCGGCTGGTATCCGGCGGCGCGCGCGGCCAAGCTCGATCCGGTGGTGGCCCTGCGTGCGGAGTGAACGGTGAACATCAGCGTATCGGAGAACATGCAGATGGCCGTGGGGGCGGTGTGGACCCACCGCTTCCGGTCGATGCTCACCATCCTGGGCATTGTCATTGGCATCACCACGGTGGTGACGGTGGCTTCGCTGCTCACCGGTTTGCGCCAGGGAGTGGTGACCTTCTTCCAGCAACTCGGCCCGGACAACATCTTCCTCTTCAAGAGCTCCGGCGACCCGAACATGAATCCTTCTCCCAAGGAGCGCAAGCGCCGCGCCCTGAAGCCCGAGTACGCCGAGTACATCAAGCGCTGGTGCAGCTCCGTGGAAGACGCCGGCCTGGTGCTCTACATTCCGCCGGTGGTGGATGACAAACCCATCACCGCGCGCGTCCCGGGTTACGAGTCCGACACCATCAACGTCTCGGGCCTGTCTCCCAACATGGCGGAGATTTCGCCGCGCGATCTGGACGCGGGCCGCTTCTTCACGCCCGAGGAAGACCAGCGCGGCGCCCATGTGGCCGTCATCGGAGCGAGCGTGGCGGAGGCCCTTTTCCCGAACGGCCATGCCGTGGACCGCGCGTTCATGATGGATGGCGCGGAGTACACCATCGCCGGCGTCTACGCCAAGGCCAAGGGCGGATTCTTCGGCGAGAACGGCATGGACAACGCCGTCGATATCCCGCTGCGCACCGCCCAAAACCGTTACCCGCAGGTGGACCGTTTCATGATCACCGCCAAGGCCCGGCCCGGTATGCGCGAGGGGGCCTACCAGGAGGTCGAAGGCGTCATGCGCCGCGTACGCCGTCTGGCCACGGGTGTGGAAGACGATTTCGCCATCTCGACACCCGATCAGATCATCCAGCAGTTCGATAACATCACCAGCCTGATTGGCCTGGTGGCCATCGCGATTTCGGCCCTGGGCCTGCTGGTGGGCGGCATCGGGGTGATGAACATCATGCTGGTGAGCGTGACGGAGCGCACGCGGGAGATCGGCGTGCGCAAGGCAGTGGGCGCGCGCCGCCGCGACATCATCGGCCAGTTCCTGGTGGAAGCCATGACGCTCACCGGCGCCGGCGGCCTGCTGGGCATAGCGATCGCCATCCTCATCACCATGCTGGTAGGCGCGCTGGTGCCTTCGCTGCCTTCCGCGGTGCCGCTATGGGCTTTGGTGACCGGATTCACGGTCTCGGTAGCGATCGGGGTGTTTTTCGGCGTCTGGCCGGCGGTGAAGGCCGCGCAATTGGACCCCGTCGAGGCGTTGAGATACGAATAGATGGCCCTGCTCGAAAGCTGCGCGTCCATCTCCAAGACCTTCGGCTCGCGCGTGTTGTTCGAGAACATCTCGCTGAGCATTTCCGAAGGGGAGCGCCTCGGCCTGATCGGTCCCAACGGCGCTGGGAAATCCACGCTGCTGCGGATTCTCTCCGGCCAACTCGAGCCGGATTCCGGTTCCATCTCCATGCGCCGCAACACGCGCGTCGGCTACGTGCCGCAGCAGGTTGCTTTTCCGGGCGGCCGGACGGCCGCTGAAATCGTCGCCGAGGCCATCGCCCACGAGCGTCTCGACGATTTGGAGCGCGCGGCGCGCATCAACATCACCCTGGGCCGCGCCGGCTTCACCGACGGCGCCGTCCGCACCGAGTCGCTCTCCGGCGGATGGACGCGGCGGCTGGCCATCGCCCGCGAACTCGCGCTCCAGCCCGATCTGCTGTTTCTGGACGAACCCACCAACCATCTCGATCTGGAAGGCATCCTGTGGCTGGAAAAGCTGCTCTCCACCGCGCCCTTCGCCAGCGTGGTGGTGAGCCACGACCGCTACTTCCTCGACAACGTGGTCAACGACATGGCCGAAATCGACCGCGTGTATCCCGAAGGCATCCTACGCGTCGAGGGCGGCTACAGCCACTTCCTCGAAACCAAGGAAGAGTTTCTGCTGGCGCAATCCAGCCGCCAGGAATCGCTGGCCAATAAAGTCCGGAGGGAAGTGGAGTGGCTGCGCCGCGGGCCCAAGGCGCGCACCGGCAAATCGCGCGCCCGCACCAGCGAGGCCGGCCGCCTCATCCGCGAATTGTCCGATCTGGAATCGCGTTCCGCGAAGGGCGTGGCGCAGATCGATTTCACCGCCAGCGAACGCCGCACCAAGCGCCTGGTCTCGGCCGAGAACATCTCCAAGTCGCTCGGCGGCCGCACCCTCTTTGGCGACCTGAGTTTCACCCTCACGCCCGGCGCACGTCTGGGCCTGCTGGGCCGCAACGGCGCCGGCAAGACGACGCTTCTGCGCCTGCTGGCCGGCGAACTCGAGCCCGACGCCGGCCGCCTCGAGCGCGCGCCCGCGCTGCGCATCGTTTACTTCGACCAGGCGCGCGAGCATCTCGATCCCACCCAGACCCTGCGCCAGGGCCTCGGCGCGCGTGGCGACACCGTGATCTTTCGCGACCGCCCGATTCATGTGGCCGGCTGGGCCAAACGCTTCTTGTTCGACGGCGGCCAGCTCGACCGGCCCATATCGAGCCTCTCCGGCGGTGAGCAGGCGCGCGTCCTGATCGCGCGTCTCATGCTCCAGCCCGCCGACCTGCTGCTGCTCGACGAGCCCACCAACGATCTCGACATCCCCACGCTCGAAGTGCTCGAAGACAGCCTCACCGATTTCCCCGGCGCACTGGTGCTGGTGACGCACGACCGCTACCTCCTGGATAGCGTCGTAACCGGTGTGCTGGGCCTGGATGGCCAAGGCGGGGCGCAACTCTACGCCGACTACTGGCAATGGGAGGAGGTGGGGCAGGGCCGTGCCCTGCCCAAACTTGAGAAAAGGGAGGCTCCATCGAAACCCGCCTCCGCCCCCGCCAAAAAGAAGCTCGCCTACCTGGAAGCCCGCGAGTGGGAGCGGATGGAGACGCTCATCCTGGAAGCCGAGCGGGCGCTCG
Source organism: Bryobacteraceae bacterium (assembly GCA_049516835.1). Classification (GTDB taxonomy): domain Bacteria; phylum Acidobacteriota; class Terriglobia; order Bryobacterales; family Bryobacteraceae; genus Fen-178. The sequence continues at coordinate 29,964 of JBEKSR010000005.1, forward strand.
AAGCCATCCGCGCCGAAATGCATTCGCCCGAGGTGGTTTCGGACGGCCCGCGGTTGCAGGTCTGCTACCACAAGCTCGAATCCGCCGAAGCCCGCGTCGAAGCGCTCTACGCCCGCTGGGCCGAACTGGAAGCCAAGCAGCAGTAGGGGCCGGCGGGGTGCGGGGGTTTCGTAGCCTGTCCCCGAATTGTGAGCCTAAGCCATTTAACTAGACTGGGTTAATAAGAACGAACTGGAATTTATAGTCGATTAATAACCAATTCGAGCCTTGTTCACTGCCGGGAGCATATGTGACCCTTCACGTGTACCATGGCGAGAGGCAAACTGACTCTTGGGCATACGGCGCCGTGGCTTCTGCTGGCGCTGGGCAGTCTCCCGGCCGGCGGCGGCACGGGGACGGCAACCCAGACCCTCTCCGCGATCCTGAGTCCGAATGGGGCACTGAGCACACCCGGTACGGCGACTCTGAGCACAAGCTCGAAGTCTTTTCTGCCTTTTACGGCAACCGTCCCGGTGAGCTACCAGGTACGAACCACGCCCGCGGGCAGTGGCGGCACCATCACGCTTATGGTCGCGAGCGATTTCTCGCCATCGGGAGGCCCCACGGCGGCGAGCGGCGCGCTGACTTACCTCTGTGGCGGCGCCAACCTGGGCACGGCGTGCTCGGGGACGCAAACCGCATCCACTACCACACAGACCCCTGTGCTGAGCGTGCCGGCTTCGGCATGCACGGGAGGGGGCGGCGCGTGCAGTAGCCAGAATCCGAACTCGGTGAGCCTGACGTTCACCCTGATCGACAGTCCTGTCTATTCCACCGGAACGTATTCGGCAAACATCACATTCACGATTAGCGCAATGTAACGGAGACAGCGAATGACAAAGAAGACAACCCTGATTATCGTAGTCTGCGCACTGCTGGCGACGGCCAGTCTGGCAGCGGCCCAAACCACGACGCTTTCGGTCGCAGTGGGACCGGAGGCGTCGCTGACGGTCACAACCGGTACGACCACCCTGACGACGGGCAGCACAACCTTCGGCAACCCATACACCGGGACAACCAGCCTGACTTACCTGATTCGCACCACCAAAGTGGGCGGCACCGGATCGGTGACACTGAAGGTGACCACAGACTTCGGTCCCGCGGGCGGCCCCTTGGTTGCGACGCCGCCTTCCGCGGGCGACGCTTTGACCTACACTTGCACGGTGAGCACGCCGGGCACGGCTTGCACTGGTTCCCAGACAGCCAGCACGACGGCGTCGACCCCATTTGCCACGTTTGGCACGGCCGCCAATTCAACCAAAGCCGGAAATACGGCTTCGGCAGCGTGGTCCCTCACCGACGATCCGGTATACGCCACCGGAACATACACGGCGACGACGACGTTCACTATCAGCGCCGCCTAAGACGATGACCGGCTGGCTGTCCATTGCTTTGCTGGCGGCCGTGGCGGCAAGGCCCACCGTGATTCCGGTCGGGAAATTCGGCGCCATGGCCGCTTCGCCACAGGTTGGCAACTTTACGCTGACTGTCAGCCCGGCGACGGTCAGTTTCAGCGCCACCAATCCAACGACGGTTCCGGTGGTTACGGGCAGTGCCACGGCGACAGCTACGTGGAGTGCCCTCTCGTCCGGCAACAATTGGAGTCTGACGCTCAAGGCGGCCTCCTCGACATTTACCAACTGTTCGACCGTGCCCGTTTCGGCGGTCACGGTAACCTGTTCGTCGGTGAGCGTGTCGGGGCGAGGATCGGGATCGTGTGCCGGGGCCTTCCCACTTTCGACCACGGCGCAGGTGGTGGCTAGCGGCTCGGAGGGCACTTACTCGCAAAACTACTCAGCCACCATCAGCTTCACTCTCGCCGATAACTGGAAATATATCGCGGAAACGAGTCCTGCATGCACCCTTTCACTTACTTATACAGCCAACGTTCCATAACGATTCTCGGCTTATTCACCGCCCTGGCACTGCCCGGCGCTATGCGCGCGCAGATGGGCCTGGGCCTGGCGCCCATGCGCGAAGAGCTCAAGCTTGCGCCGGGAGCGGCGCATTCCGGGGTTCTGAACCTGGCTAACACCACCGAAGAAAAGGTCCGGGTAGTGGCCGAGACGCTGGATTTCTACCTGGATTCGACTACCACCCCGCAATTCGGGCCGGAATACAAACAGGAAGCCGACTTTTCCTGCCGGCAGTGGCTGGTGGCCAATCCCATGGAAATCGAACTGCATGGCAAAGCGCAGATTCCGGTGCGCTACACATTGCGTGTGCCGCCGGCGGCGACGGCGCGCAGCTACCATTGTGCGATCGGTTTTACCACCCAGCCGACGGCCGATAACACCAAAGCCATCGGTCTGCGGACGGCGGTCCAGATTGTAGCCGCCATCTACGTAACGGTGGGGGAACCGGCGCTGGAGGGCACGGTCAAGGACCTGAAGCTGGAGTATGTGCCCGACCCCAAGAGCCCGGTCTGGCAGGCGGTGGTGACTATCACTAATGCCGGTCTTATGTACTTCAGGCCGCAAGGCGACCTGGATGTGCTGAACGAAAACGGGGTGGTGGTGGAGACGGCCCATTTCGTCCCCATGCCCGTGCTGCCGAAGCGCGACCAGAATTTTCTGTTTCCACTGAAGCTGGCCGCCGCGGGCAAGTATACTTTGCGGGCGCGGGTAGACCTGGGCGGCAACGAAATCCAGGAGGCTACGGCGCTTGTTGTGGCCGCAAAACCAGCACCGTAGCCGCGCGAGGCGGCCGGTCTCGGCCGCGGCCATCCTGCTGCTGGCCGGGGCCACCGCACACGGCCAATCGAGCGGCGTGCCTTCCGGGATTCCCGGCGGACAGGGCGACATCGCTTTCCAGGGCTACTACCTGGGGGGCAATCAGCAGGACCTGCTGAATACCACGGGCACGGCCTTTCACTTTCAGGAGTTCCTGCCTAAGCTGGGCTTCCTCTCGGGAAGCCTCGAGGGTTACGGCGCACAAAACCGTTTCCAGACCGGCTACAATTTCCTGGAATTGCGGGGCACGCCATGGATGGGCCATTACTGGACGTTCACGGGCGGCGATTTTCACTTATCCGCCAACCTGGTCCAGTTTCCTTTCAACAACATCTTCACTCCCGAGATCAATGGCCGCGGCGTCAAGGTGCAGGCGGTCCACGGCGACACGCAATACATGTTCTTTTACGGTGAGGAGACGCTGAACGCCGGCCCGCGCGTGGCCTATCTGATTACGACGCCCCAGCGGGTGATGGGGGCTTCGGTGGTGCGCAGGGTCGCAGCCCATTGGCTGATAGGGGCGCGCGTCATGCAGTTCTCGACCAGTCCGCAGGCCATCGCCGACAATCCTTACTTGTTCCCGGCGGGACGCGCGATGCCGCTGGTACGCACCATGGCGATCCAGTCCTCGTACACGCCGGTCCAGCGGCTGAAGATCTACGCCGAAGCTTCGCGACCCATGGCCGACGCCGACACCGCGCATACGGTGACCTCGGCTCTCGTGGGAGCCTCCTGGGAGGGCACGGCCGTGACCGTGCGCGCCAACTACACCTCTCAGGGCACGCTCTACTACCCGTTGGCGGGATATTACGCGGGCGACCGCCAAGGCCCGTTCGTGGAAGCGCGATGGCGCCCCTGGAAAGGGATGGAACTCTACGGCTCCGCCAGCCAATACCGGAACAACCTGGAGCACGATACGAGCCTGCCGCTGCTCAACAGCACCAGTACTGCTATGGGTATTTCCACCATGCTGCCGGGGAAGGTCTCGGCCAACGCGCAGATCTCCACGGTGGCCTATTCCGACCAAACGCCGGGGCAGGACACGGTGACCTCCAACAACCGGCAGATCAGCGCGGCGCTCTCGCGATCGATCGGGCATCAGACCATCCAGGTGAGCTGGCGCGATATTCGCATGGACATCGAGCCCAGCGCGCAGCGCCAGCGGTCCAGCGACGTGGGCGACACCTACCAGTTCCGGCATTTTACGCTGGGCGGTTCGGTCCGGTACCAGCAGATGACGGGAAGCCAGCGGCTGAACTCGCTTTTCTTCCGCGGTCTGGCGCAAGCCAACCTGGGACCCTTCAGCGCCTTCGCCAACGTGGAAGTGGGCAACGATATGGCCAACCAGACTGTGTTTTCCACGGAGGCGTACCGGACTTCGGTGGTGGGAATGTCGTTGCGGCTGAAGCGCGGCTGGAATCTCCAGGCCGAGATGTTCCGCAACCAACTGAACTTCACGATGAACCCGGAAAACATCTTCCTGCTGGAAAACGGCTCGGCTCTGGCAGGGATCAGCCCGGCCGCCGCGACCCTGGCCGCCATGAGCCAATGGAGCTTCTACTTCCGGCTCTGGAAGCAAATCCGCTGGGGCGGCGGCCTGCCCACGGAGAATCCCGACCAGTTCATCGCCAAGGCCGCGCCGCTGGTAGGAAGCGTCGAAGGCGTGGTGAAGCTGAAGATGCTGGCTGCCGCTTCCTATGTGCCAGGCATTCCGGTGAGCCTGGATGGCAGCCAGACCGAAATCACCGGACCCGATGGTCACTACTGCTTCAAGAACATACCGGAGGGCCCTCACGAAGTGGCGCTGGCACTGGCGCAACTGCCGGCGGATCTCGAACCGGGCGAGGCGCAGAAATCTCAAGTGCTGGTTCAGCCGCGGCGCCCCACGCGAGCCGATTTTGAGGTATTACCTCTGGCGATGATCCAAGGCAGGGTACACGGACCCGAGAAGGCGCCGCTCGAAGACATCGTCATCCGGCTGGCGCCCGGCACGCGTTACACCACCACCAACAAGCAGGGAGTATTCACGTTCTACAACGTCCGCGAGGGCGATTTTGAACTGGCGCTGGATCCCAAAACCCTGCCGGAAGGCGGCGCCTTACGCTCGCCGGCCACGGTTCCGGTTGCGGTCCGGGTGGGAACGGCGCCGCCACCGCTGGAATTCACCTTTGTTGTCAACACCACGCAGAAACCCATCCGAAAAGTACTGGACCGAAAGTAAGCCAGCCGTAGTACATTTCCAACGAATTGATCCTTGCTCGTAACCCTCTGAATTGGTAGCATTTGGCCGATGAGGAGTTATGCCGAGTAAGACTGCGGTGGGTGCCGCGCTGCTGCTGGCATGCCTGGTCAGGCCCGGGGGCGCGCAGCGTAGCGGAACGACGACGCTGGTACTACAGGTTAACCAGGAGGCTCGTCTCGACCCGCAGCAAGTCGCGCTCAACTTCCGGGTATCCGCCGACGGCGCTTCCGACGTAACCAGTCAAGCCACCAGTGTCGCGGCATCGGTGAGAGCGTTGCCCGGCCAGCAGATTCGAGTCACCGTGCAACTCGGCAGCCTCAACGGCCCGGATGGCCCGGTGCCGGTTACCCAGTTGGGCTGGGCGGGATCGACTACCCGTGCCACCGGGGGGGGCCAGGCGGCCACCTGTTCCAGCGGCACTTTCCAACCGGGCGCCACCCAGGACCTGGTGCTGGGATGGCAGCGTTCGGGAATCCTCACCTGCGCAGTGAATTTCGCACTGGCCGCGCCGCGGAATCTCTCCCCCGGCCTGTACTCGGGTACTGTGAACCTGGCGGTGGACACGCGGTAACCCCGCGCTGACCTCCGCGAGTGCGACGCTTCAACTGTTCCTGACTTCCTTTTCAACCGCCTCGCTGAAGAAGTCGATGTCCCGCAGCGTGCTGTAAATGTGGGGCGTGATGCGCAGCCCGGTGTACTCCGCGTGGGGCATATAGGCCGTCAGAATGTTGTACTTCGACCACAGCGCATCGTGAACCTTTAAGGCATCCGCCCCGTTGAAGCTCAGGAATCCGATGCCGCACGACTGCTCCGGATCCCGGCTGTGGAGCGTCCGGCACTTGGGGTTTTGCGCCAGCCGGTTGGCCCATCTGTCGCGCAGGTAGCGCAGCCGCGCCGCCTTGCGGCCGATGCCGATGTTCTCGTTGAAAACCAGGGCTTCGCTAATGGCATCGTGGTTGGCCGCCGGGTGCGTTCCGATCTCTTCGAACTTGCGGATGTCGTTGGTCTGAGTCTGGTCGCAGGCCATCAGCGGCCAGGTGCTCGCAATGCGCGACTTGCGCACATAAAGAAACCCCGTCCCGACGGGGGCGCAAGTCCACTTGTGCAGGCTCACGCCGTAGTAGTCGCACTCCAGATCGGAGATCCGGAACGGAAAGTGGCTGAAGGCGTGCGCTCCGTCGACAATTACCGGAATATTCCGCGCATGGGCCATCTGGCAGATCCGCTTGACCGGAAAAATCTGCCCGGTGCGGTTGGTGATATGGCACACCAGGATCAATCTGGTCTTGGGCGTCACGGCCCGCTCGAACCGCTGGTAAAGATCGTCCATGCTGGGCGGCGGCACCGGGAAGGAGATGGTTTTCAGCACGATTCCCTCGCGCAGCTCGCGCTGCCGGAAGGTGGTGAGCATGCGCGGATAGTCCTGGTTGGTGGTGAGCACTTCGTCGCCCGGCTTCAGGTCGATGCCGTACTGCACGTTCTCGAGGGACTCGCTGGCGTTGCGGGTGATGGCCATCTCTTCGGGGTCGCAGCCGGCGGCCTCCGCCAGCCTGCGCCTCACCGCCTCCGCCTGGCGCTCGAGAACATTGATCATGGTGTGCCACGGCCCCATGTCGCTGTACTCGAGGTAGCGCCGCATGGCCTCCTGCACCACGCGCGGCGCGGGGCTGACATGGCCGTTGTTCAGATTGACGATGTTGCGATCTATGGTAAAGGCGTTGCGGATCTCGGCCCAGTAATCTTCATCGGCCGCGACGTCTTCCGGCGTGCGCCCCTGGACGGCGGCTGAGGCGCGCGCGATGGCGTTGTCTTCGAAGGCGGCCACGGCCGTTCCCGCGGCCAACTCGAAGAAGCTTCTGCGATTCATGGAGATGCCTCCGCTCCCACGATGCTATAGCAAGGCAGGCGCCGGGTCAACTAGAAGGTGAATCGCATGCCCAACTGAAGCTGCCGATTTGAATTGGCGACCGCAGCCGTAATTGCCCCGTCAATGGAGGACGCCAAACTCGCTGTCGGCGCGGCGAGGTCCACCATGTTGAAGACGTTGCTGGCCTCGCCACGCACCTGCAGCCGTAAATTCTCCTTCAGCAGGATGGTTCGGAAGATCCCCAAGTCTATGTCCCGGTAACCTGGCGCGCGAAGATAGTCGCGCGGCGTGTTACCGTCCGCGCCACCTATACCGATTCCTTTTCCCGGACCGTTGGGAGTGAATGCCGCGGTATTGAACCATGCGGCGGCAACGGCGGCGCGGGTTCTGTGCGGATCGAGGAATGGATCCTGTCCCGGAACCAGGTTGGGCCGGTTATTCCCGTAGCTGTCGTCGTTGTTATTGGCGCCCGTCAGGATATTGACGGGCGTACCGCTGTACAAGGCAACGATCGGGGAGATCTGCCACCCATTGAGGAGGTGCTTGAGCAACGGGCTTGACCCGCGATAGTAGTCGAGTTTCCAGAGGCCGGACATGCTCGCCATGTGCCGGCGGTCCAAGTCGGACGGGCCCCGTTCTTCCCACACGGCATCGTAATCCTGAACGGCGCCTCCGATGCCAGTTCCGGCCGAAGCAGCGGTCCAGAGGGAATGGCTCCATACATAGAAGCCGTTGAGCATCAGATTGTGCGTGAGCGGCTTGCGAAATGAGATCTGCAGGGAGTCGTACCCGGACCGTTGGTTCGACATCAGGTACTGAACCTGTCCCAAGATGCCCGGGTCGTACGGGCGGCGGTTATTGATGCTGGTCTGCGAGGTGCTGGCGCCCGGCGCCCACGCGGGATAATTTGCATCGTTGGTAAATGGGAGGTGGTGGGAGAAGGAGCCGACATAGGCGGCCGTCACGCCCACCTGGCCTGGCAACTGCCGCTCCACCGCCGCGTTGACCTGGTAGGTCGAGGGCCATTTGTAATCTTGCGCAATCGTCTCGACGCTGGCCGCGGGAAGGAAACGCGGGTGCTGCTGGCTGTAGATGTAGGGGAAGGGCGGGCCAGTCGGGAAAGAGGCCGGATCGCCGTAGACGTTGGTGAGCGACTTGATGGAACTCCAGGTTTGACGAACCGCGAAGGGCTGGGCGTTGGCCGGCTGATTCCATTCGTTGCCGGCTACACTGCCATAAAAGACTCCCGCCCCGGCGCGGATGGCCGTCTTTCCATCTCCAAAAGGATCCCAAACCAGACCCAAACGCGGAGAAAAGTGGTTCGCCCGCAAGTCGGCGATTCCGCGCGGTACGCCCTTGTCTCCCGGATAAAGCAGGCCCAGCGGAGCGCTGGGAACCATCGTGGATTGAACGCCGGGAACAAATGTGCAAGTGAGGTCCTGAGCCTCGGTAGGGGGAGTCTCCAGGTCGTACCGCAATCCCAGGTTCACGGTGAAATTCGAGCGAACCCGGTAGGCGTCCTGCACATAGAACCCGAAATACCATCGGCTGAGGAGCCCGTGGTACGGCGTATCCTGCTCCATGGTTCCGACCTTGCCGGTGACGAAATCGGCCAGGGCGTTCCCCGTGGAGCCGGGTGTGGAGGTGGCGAACGTGAATTGCCCGTAGTTATACAAGTTGCCGGCAAACATGTCCTTGTCCAACGACGCTTCGAACCCGTAGGTGAGCGAGTGCCTGCCTTTGGTGGTTCCGACCATGTCGCGAATCGAATAGAGATCGGAGCCGCTCACAGGACCGGCCAGGGATTGTCCCAGCGTGAAATATCCGGAGATGGAGACGTTGGGAAGCGCCGACGGCCCCTGGATCTGGAAGTTCGATCCGAAAGAGCCGATGTCCGTCGCCGGGAAGTTGATTCTGCCGCCCATCACCCTCGTGAAAACCAGCCATGCCTGGTTAACGGTGGACGCTCCGAGGGTGTACGTATCGCTGACATTCACATTCTGCTGGCGCGCGAAAGACTGCTGCGTGGAATACAGCAGACTGCCTCCCCCGGCGGTGTATTGGTCGGTCTTGACCGTGAAGTAGCTGACCGCCAGACGATCTTTCGCGGAAAGATTCTCGTCGAACTTGCCCAGGAACTCGTTGTTGTTCGTGGGGCCGGTAAACCAACCCGACCAGGTATTCTTCGCGCCGTTGGCCAAGGGAACGAACTTGGAGATGAGGTTCTGCGCCGTGGAATCCAACGCGGTGGATGGAATGACACCGTTCGGGTAGGGCGTGCCTGTAGCGTCTTTGGGCTTTACCGAGGATTGGGAGAAGTCTCCCTGGCGCTCCAGCGCCGTGGGAACCACTCCGCCGCTCAGGAACGTCCCGGTGGCTTGCCGCAGGCCGCCATAGCTGAAGAAGAAGAATGCCTTGTCCTTCCGCACGGGACCTCCCACGGTGCCGCCGAACTGGTTGCGGTGATAGGGGGCGACCAGGGTTGCGCCCCACGGCGTGGCGTTGAAGTCGTTGTTGCGGACGAATTCAAACAGCGAGCCGTGAAACTGATTGGTTCCCGAGTGCGTGACCGCAGTGACCACGGCGCCCGACATGCGGCCATACTGGGCCGAGAAGTCGCTGGTCTCCACGCGGAATTCCTGGAGGGCGTCCGGGTTCGGCAATTGGTTGCCGTAGTTGCGGAGCCCGCTCATGTTGATTCCGCCATCCAGGTAATAGCTGACCATGGGAACGCCCCAGTCAATCCCGCCGTTGACCACGACCTGGGTGGATGGCACTCCGATCTGGAAATTCGGGGTCTGCGAGGTCGAGCTCGCGCTGTTGGACTGCACTCCCGGCGTCAACGAGATCTCGGTATACACATTGCGGTTTACCAGGGGCAGGCCCGTGATTTCGTCGGGTTGGACGGTCCTTCCCAGTTCCGCGTCGCTGGTGTTCACCAGAGACGGCGCTTCGGTGACGGTGATGGTCTGGGTCTGTACGCCGAGCGCCAGCGTTACGTTCACCGTTTGAGTCTGATCGACCGTGAGGACGACGTTCTGTTGCACGGACCTCTTGAAGCCGGGCGCCTCCACCTCAACGTTGTACCTGCCGACCGGAAGATACTGGATGTGGTACCCCCCGTCACTATCTGTTGGGACCGATCGGGAGAACCCGGTGTCGAGGTTCGCCGCTTTCACTGTGGCTGCAGTGACCAGCGCACCCTGTTCGTCCTTCACCGTTCCCACGATGGACCCGGTAATCCGCTGCGCTGCGGCGGGCACCAACAACCCGGCTAGAAGCAATGCACAAATTGCAAACACGACAGAGAAGTTGGTCCCTCCCTGTCTATGCGTTGTCGATTGCGATCTCGGAATCGTAGTGGTCATCGGATATTCCTCGTGGTTACACCCCTCAGTCTAAGAGCGCTCGCGCCCGCTGTCAACAAAAAACTGCGGAAAAATCGGTAACGTTAGCGTGAAACCAGTGCTTCGAGCCGTTGCGCCGTGCAACCGGACGGCTTGGCGACTGGGTTGCAGCGCGCAATGGTGCCTTCCGGAAAGCTCACCGCGTAGCCGGTCCAGGTGGCCCGCTCCTGGAAGGGGAAGTCGGTGCTCAGGATCTGGGCTCCGCTTGAAAGCGCGGCGTCTCTTTGCTGCACGTCTCCGGCGCGGGCCTGCTCCAGTTCGGCGTCGGTTCTGGTCCGCACCAGGTATCCCTTGCGCACCAGGCTCGGAATCAGAGCCGGGTCTTTCAACGGGTCGTTGACTTCGACGAAGGCCGCGTCGGGCGATCCCGGTTCGGCATTGGTGAAGATCACGCGTCCCTTGAGGGAGGGATGACCTTCGAGATAGGCGGGGCCGGCTTTTCGCTGGTCGAGGAGAAAAACGAACTTGCCGCGGGCCGACTCCAGACTGGGCCAGGCGCTGGTGAGGATGGCCTCTTCGAGCGTGGCATGCTGGCCGCGGACGTCGTCCGGGGTGATGATCTCGGAGCGCGGGAACACCGAGCGGATTTCCTGGTCGACGGCATCGAAAACCGCCGGCGTAAAGGGCTCGGGAACCACCTGGAAGTCGCGGTCCGTTCCCTCCTTACTCTCGACGAGAATGAATATGGGCAGATGCCCGGGATGCGCTTTGGACCAGCCAAGGATGACGCCAAGGCACGCCGTGAAGGGCTGGCAATTGCTGCGGTAATCGATGTCTTGCATGTGCAGGACTTTGAACCCCGGCTTTTTGAGCAGCCCTTCCGGATCATAGGGAGGATCGGCCGGCAGCCCGGCTTGTGCAACCATTCGGAGACCGGCGGGGTTGGCGTATCGCCCGCCTTTGGAATCCGCGAAGATGTCCAGCTCCAGTTGCCGGATTCCGTTGGCAAGCTGAACGTCGAGGGCGGGATGGCGATAGTCGAGGGTGGCCGCCGTTTTCGGGTCGGATTTCCGCAGCAGAAGGGCTTCGCTGGGAGCCAGGCCAGCATGGTAGCTGTTATGGCTTCCGATCAACTGGATCTGGTTGAGGCGGATCTGGTCGCGTGTTTGCGCCTTTGCCGGTGTGGAAACAACCACTGCCAGCACCGCCATCGTGTACGTGAAGTTTAATCGAAGGTTCGAGGCCATCTATTCGTAGCGTGTCAGAAGGCGAGGCCGGCCGCAAGCGTCATGCCAGGAAAAGGGGACAGACGCATTTATTGCCAAGGCTGCAAAATGCGTCTGTCCCCTTTTTCGTTACACCCTGGCCACCCGGTCCATCTCCAGAAACTCGCGGATGTGAGGATGCTCCGACTTCTCCAGCTCGCCCGTGGGTCCGCAGAAAATCACGCCGCCGTCGTAAAGGAAAACCACGCGGTCGGCCACCTTGTACATCAGGTCCAGATCGTGCGTCACCACCACCGAGGTCAGCTTCAACTGCTTCTTGAGGCGCAGCATCAGGTCGCTCAGGCGGTCGGACATGATGGGGTCCACCATGGTTGTGGGCTCGTCGTAAAGGACGCACTGCGGCTGGGCGGCCAGGGCGCGGGCCATGGCCACGGCGCGCTTGTAGCCGGTGGAGAGATCGGACGGGTAGGCGTCCCTGGCTTCGTCGATGTCCACCATGTGCAGCAGCCCGTCCACCACGTCTTCCTTGTTCTGCGCGTCGTAGTCGTCGCGCAAATCGAGCGAAAAGAGCACGTTTTCGCCGACGGTGAGGGAATCGAAAAGCGCCCCCGATTGGAACACCATGGTCACCTTCTTGCGGATACGGCGAAGTTCCGGCTCCGAGAAGTCGGTGATGTCCTCGTGCGCCACGATCACCCGGCCGCTGTCGGGCTTCAAAAACCCCATGATGTGAGACAGAGTGACCGACTTGCCGACACCGCTGCGGCCGATGATGGCCACCGTCTCCCCCGGATTTACGTCGAAACTGACATCGACCAAGACGGGCTTGTCGAACGTCTTATAGACATGCTGGAATTCGATGTAATGCGGATAAGGGTCACTTTGGGGCATAGGCGGCCCAGTCCTCGGGGGTGTTAACGTTATGAAAAGGCGTGACTTCCGGTACGGAGACGACGGCGGCGCGGAGGTCTTCAAGGGCCGCTCTCACGGAGCGGACGCCGCGCCCCAGGGCGCGCTCCAGCGCCGGACGCGAACGGCGGTGATACACCGCGCACAGCGGTTCGGGGCGGCCGGACGCTCCGATGGGGACCAGCGCATCGGCCGCCGAGCGCCCGGCGGCGGCGTCTACCAGGAGCTTCAGGAATTCCGCGGACAGTCCGGGCATGTCCCAGGCCACCACCAGGTTCCAGTCGGCGGAAGTGTGGTACAAGGCGGTCAGGATTGCGCCCAGCGGGCCGGCTCCGGGGTAAAGGTCGGGAATCGCCGGGTAGCCCAGATGTTCGTAAAGCCGCGGATGGCCCACCAGGACGGCGCTGCCGGCGGCCAGCCCGACGGCGCGCGCCACGGATTCCACGAGCGGACCGCCGCGAAACGACAACAGGGCCTTGTCGCAGCCCATCCGGGAGCTGCGGCCCCCCGCCAGCACATACCCCGCGCTGCTCACAGAGAAATGATAACATTGGGTTTCGTAGGTGGGGCATGCTTTAGCTTGCCTTATTGCTCCACCCTATGGAAAAAGCCGGGCGTTTGGTTTATACTGAGGAGTAAAACATTTTGATAAGATTATGTTTTAATCTTGCGTGGGCCGCCGGGTTGGCCTCCGTGGCATTGTGGGCCGCCGGACCCGTGGATACGGAAACCGCCGCGCCGCGGCGCATCACCACCGTCATCCATCCGGACCTGCGCACCGGGAGACTGGTGAGAAGCGTGATGGTGACTTCGAAACCGGTAGTGGAGCAGAGAGTGACTGAGGCCCCGGTCGCGCCGCGCGTGGTTTCCCCGGTGGTCGTGGCCACGGAAACCAAAGCGCCTCCAGCCACTGGCATCGATGAAGCCATCGAGCAGATTGCCGCTCAAGTTTCGCTCCCGTCGCAGGTGATTCATTCCGTCATCAAAGTCGAGAGCAATTACGATCCGTTCGCAATTTCGCCTAAAGGCGCGCAGGGGCTGATGCAACTGATTCCCTCCACGGCCCGCCGTTTCGGCGTTTCCAATGTATTCAACCCGGCGGAGAATATTCAGGGCGGCTCGAAATACCTGAAGTACTTGCTGAATCTGTTTGAGGGGAATTACGCGCTGGCGCTGGCGGCGTACAATGCCGGCGAGGCGGCGGTGGCCAGGTATGGCAGCGTGCCGCCGTTCCCCGAGACGCGGAATTATTTGATTCTGGTGGCCAGGCAACTGCAAGAGGCCAAGAAGGCCGAGGCTGCCAAACAGAAGGCTGTAGCGGCCGGGCAAACCCGGCCCGACGCGGAGACCAAGCCCGCTGGTCCGAACCACATTCAGGAAGTTGTGGAGGCCGACGGCAGCGTGCGCTACGTTTCCACCCCATGACCCCCGTATGAAGCTGATTGCGGCGCTGGCGGTTTCGGTTTCCTTGCTGGTTGCGCAAACCGAGCACTCCGCGCTGCATTCGGTGACGGCCGTTCGCCACTGGTCGCTCAGCGGCGTGACGCGGGTGGCCATCGAGGTCTCCGGCGGTTTTCGATTCCGCAGCGACCGCCTCCACAATCCCGAGAGAATCTACTTCGACATCCTGGACGCGCGCCCGCGCATGGGTTCGCAGCGTTTCTATTCCGAGGATCTCGACGATAAGCTGGTGAAGCGCATTCGCGCGGCGGAGACGGCGCCCGGCGTGACTCGGGTGGTGCTGGATCTGAGCGGAGATGTGGAAGCCAGCACCTCGCAGCTCGCCAATCCCAACCGGCTCATCATCGAATTGCGAGGAGCGGCGCCTGCTGGCCCAGTGACCCCTCCCCCAACAGCGTCTCCCCTTCCGGCGGTGGTCAAGTCGTCCCCGCCAATGGTGGAGCCGCCGGCGCCAAAGGTGGAACCGTCTGCGCCAAAGGCAGAGCCGCCGGCGCCAAAAGTAGAATTGCCGGCGCCCCCCCCGGTGACCCCTGCGCCTCCGGTTTCGTCCGTCGAGATCCCCAAGGCCGCCAAGCATACCAGCGCGGGAAAGAATTCGCTGACGCGCGCGCTGGGGCTCAAGGTGGGGCGCATCGTCATCGACGCCGGGCACGGGGGCCATGACCAGGGCACGGAAGGACCCAAGGGGTTGCTGGAGAAGGACTTGGTGCTGGATGTTGCCACGCGGCTGGGAAGACTCATTGAGGACCGCATGGGCGCGGAGGTGATCTACACCCGCAGCGACGACAGCTTCGTCCCGCTCGAGCAACGGACCGCGCTGGCCAACGACAAGAAGGCCGACCTGTTCCTTTCCATTCACGCCAACTCTTCGCCGTACCCGCGCATCGCGGGGATCGAGACCTATTACCTGAATTTCACGGACTCGAAGGAAGCGCTGGACGTGGCGTCGCGCGAGAACGCCAGCTCGCAGAAATCCATCTTCGAGTTGCGGGATATCATCCAGAAGATCACGCGGCACGACAAGGCGGAAGAGTCCAAGGAGTTTGCGGGCCGCGTTCAGGCGGCGCTGTATGCGTTTTCGGTGCACAACGTTGCGGGGGAAAAGAACCGGGGCGTCAAGAAGGCTCCGTTCGTGGTGCTGATCGGCGCCAGCATGCCCTCCGTGCTGGCGGAGATCGGGTTCCTCAGCAACCCGCGCGAGGAGGCCCTTCTAAAGAAGCCGGATTACCGTCAGAAACTGGCCGAAGCGCTCTACCGCGGCGTGGCCCGCTACTCCGAGAGCCTCAGCCATTTTCAGGTAGCGCAGAAGTAAGGCCGGGCCGCCGGTTACCTCAGTACCCTGATTCCGAAGGCTTGGTGGGGCAGGCGGTGCCGCCTGCCCTCGCCGACGTCCCGCGCAGCGGGACGCGGCGAGCTTCGCTCGGCCGCGGGCAGGCGGCACCACCTGCCCCACCACAGGATACGCAACCGTATTCGCGAAATCGTGTACGTAGGGGATCTGCGACCGCGTGGAGCGGCCGGCCCCCGCTCAGTTACCGATTGGCACTGCCTGCGACAATGGCAAGCTCCTGGACGAACCTCCTGCCCAGATCTTGTAGTCGCCGCCGGCGACCTCAAAGCCGTTCTTGCCCTCGTTAAAGACGGAAAGGTACAGCGGGTCGATGGTGATGTTGACCGTCTTGCTCTCGCCCGCCGCCAGCTCCACCTTCTGCCAGCCGATCAGCCTCTTGGGCGGCTCGCCGGTGCTCGCCGGAAGCGTCGCGTATACTTGCGCGATTTCCTTGCCGGCGCGCTTGCCGCCATTCTTCACCATGAAAGACACGGTCAGGTTGTGGCCCGCGGCCGCAGCGTGCAGCCCGGAATACGCAAAGGTGGTGTAGGACAACCCGTGGCCAAACGCGAACAGCGGCTCCTTATTCTCGGCATCAAACCACTTGTAGCCGACCTCCAGCTTCTCGGTGTAAGGCACGTCGAACGGGGGCAGCGCACCTCTGCCGCCACCACCGCCACCGCCCGCGCCAGGCTGCGGCGCCAGGTTCAGCCCCGGTATCTGCGGATGCGGCAGATCGTTGTCGCTCTTCGCAAACGTCACGGGGAGCTTGGCCGACGGGTTCACGTCGCCAAACAAAATGTTGGCGATGGCCGGACCGCCGCCGATCCCCGGGAACCACGCTTCCAGAATGCCGCTCACCTGGCCAGCCCATGGCATCGCCACCGGGCCTCCGGTCTCGGCTACCACAATGGTGTGCGCATTGGCTGCGGCTACCGCGCTCACCAAGTCGTCCTGCTTGTCCGGCAGCGTCAGGGTTGCCGCATCCCGCCCTTCGCTCATGGGCTGGTTGACGAACACGATCGCCACCTGCGAAGCCTTCGCCAGTGCCGCCGCCGCGGCCGGGTCGGCGCCGTCGTTGTACTCCACCTTGGCGCCCGGCGCTTTGGCCCGGATATACTTCAGCGGCGACGAGGGGAAGTATTGCGAGCCGCCCCGTCCTCCACCGCCAAAGCCGCCACCCGGGCCCGCCTGCTGGCCCTGCGCCGCCGGTGGCGCCGCCGCATTGCCGCCCGGCGGATTCACCTGCGCCGATCCGCCGCCCGAGGGCACACCCACGTCGGCATGCGATCCGATCACGGCGATCGACTTGACCGCCGCCGCGCTCAGCGGCAACTGGTTCCCGGCGTTCTTCAGCAGGACAATGCTCTCTTCGGCGATCTTCTGCGCGTCTTCCAGGCCCTTGAAGACGTCCACTACGCGGCGCGGATTGGGTGGATTGTCCCACACCCCCACCGCAAACAGGCTGCGCAGGATCCGATGCACCGCATCGTTGACGCGCGCCAGCGGGACTCCGCCGCCCTCCACCGCCTTCTTCAGCGCATCCCCAAAGAACCCGCTTCCCGGCTGCTCCTGGTCCAGTCCGGCGATGATGGCCTTGGTCGTCGAGTGCGTCCCGCCCCAGTCCGACATCACCCAGCCCTTGAATCCGAAATCTTTCTTCAGGACCTGGTTCAGCAGATAGTCGTTCTCGCAATCCCAGTCGCCGTTCACCTTGTTATATCCGCACATGAAACCCGCCGCGTCTGAAATCCGGTAGGCAATCTGGAACGCCAGCAGATCGCTTTCGCGCATCGAGCGGTTGTCGAGGATCGCGTTGCCGATGTTGCGGCCGGTCTCCTGGTCGTTCAGCGCATAATGCTTCAGATCGCCCATGATCTGCTGCGACTGCACGCCCTTCATCAACGTGCCCACGGTGGTCCCGGCCAGGATCGGATCTTCGCCGGCGTATTCGAAATTGCGCCCGTTGCGGGGCTCGCGGGTGATATTGACGCCGCCGCCGATGGACATGTTGTAGCCTTGATCGCGCAACTCCCTGCCGATTACCTGGCCGTACAATAGCGCTAGGTCCGGGTTCCAACTGGCCGCCGCCCCTAGCGCGGATGGCAGCAGCGTGGAGTACCGGCTCTCCGCCGCGCCACGGGTCACGCCCACCGCCGAATCCGCCATGTTGACGTCGGGAATACCCAGCCGCTCGATTCCCGGCACCCATCCGGCGCCGCCATTCGAGCGGCTCGTGGTCGGGGCCGGGGGTGGCGCTCCTCGTCCGCCCTGGCTGCCGTGCAGAAGCTGGATCTTCTCATCCAGCGTCATTTGCCCGATCAGCAAATCCGCGCGCTGGTCCGGCGACAAACTCTTGTCCGACCAGGGACCCGTAACCGCCGGCGTTCCACCGCGGCCGCCTTGCCCGCGCCCGCCGGGCGTTGCGCCGCCCGGACCCTGCGCCGGCGGGGTTTGCCCGCCTTGCCCTTGCGCCCAAGCCACGAGCCCAAGCGCGAATACTCCAGCCGTGAAGACTACTCCGGCGTTCCATCGATGCGACATGTGAATACTCCTTTTCTCCTGAAAAATCACAACTCTGGCGGATAAACCCGTTGTTTTCAGTCGGCGCTAATCTGCGTCGGTCTGCGGGCCGGCCCGGTTCTATTCGGCGACAACGCCGCGCTTCAGAACTGGAAGCGCAGGGTCATCGCGACTTGCCGCGGATTGCGGGCGGTGGTATAACGCCCGAATTGGCTGTTGCTCTGTACCAGGGAACCCTTGCCCGCAATCCAGTTCTGATACGAGGCAAGGTCGAACTGCAGCGTGTTGTTAATGGCGCTGAACTGGGTGTGGTTCGGCAGGTTGTAGAACTCCGCGCGGAAGGTGAGCATGCGCTTCTCGCTCTTGATCGGGATGTTCTTAATCAGCGACATGTCCAGGTTGTTCATCCAGATCGGCACCGAGAAGATGGCGCCATTCCCGGCATTGCCGAAGCAGTCCATGGTCTGGCGCGTCTGGCTGCAGGCCACCGGAAGCTGGAAGGCGGCGGCGTTGATGTTGTTGTAGAAGGTGGGGTTCGAGAGCGTCGGGTTCCCGACCACCACCAACCGCGCGCCTTCGGCCGAACCGGTCCAGTTGGGCGCGGGGTTGCTGCTGCTGGTGCCCGTGATGGAGATGCTCGGTGCGCCGTACATGCCGTGGCCCTGCCAGGACCAGATGCCCGACAACGACCAGTGGTCCGTCACCCAGCCCATCGGCCGGATATTGAACCTCTTGCCGAGCCCGGGGATGTCGTAGATGTAGTTGGCCGCGAGCACTTGCGGTGCGCCGCTGTTGTTCCAGGCCGCCCCGTAGTACCACTTCTTGAAGAAGGAGTTGCCCGGGTAATACGGGAAACCGCTATATATCATGGTCTTCGAAAAGGTGTACGCCAAGCCATAGGACAGGCCATGGCGGTTGGCGCGCCGGACCGACACCTGGAGCGAGTGGTAGTTGGACGTGGACCGGAAGTCCACCCGGCTCATGTTGCCAAGGCCGAGCATCGGACGGAAGTAATTGTCGCTCAGTGCCTTGCCGGAAGCGTTGTCGTACAGGTTGCCGGTCCAGGCGCTGTAGTAGTTGGGGTTGTACTCCGAGAACATGGGGACGACGTTGACGTACTGCGTGCCCGCCGCGCCATTGCCGCTGCCGTTAGTTTGGTCCTGGTGCTGGTGGAGGGAGATCACGTACGCGGCTTCCACGACAGTGCCGAACCCCACGTTCTGCTGTATCCCGATACTGCCGTTCATCACGGTCTCCAGCGGCTGCTTACCGGTAATGCCGCCGTTCGAGATGGGCGACACCGCGGCGCTGTTGGCGTAACTCGGAATTGTGCTGATCCCGGAGTAGTAGATTTGCCGGGTGTAGGTGATTGGCGGCGCACCGCCGTAAGCCATGGGAATGTTGCCGTCGCCGCGGTTGTAGTACTGGCCGAAACCGAGGCGGACCGCCGTGTTGCCGGTGCCGAACACGTCCCAGGCCATGCCGATGCGGAAGGCCGGTTTCCAGGCCGGTACCGTGAACAGAGTCATGGGCACGGCCGGGTTGGAGCCATCCGCCACCACCATGCCGTCGAAGTAGTTCGGCTGCGAGGAATAGCCGCCCACCGAATACGGCACCAGGGTGCCGGCCAGCGCCGGGAACGTGGTGTAGCCGGTCACCAAGTCCTTGGCCACCTGGTTGGCCGACGGGCAGGCCACGCCCGCCGCCGGCGTGATGGTGCAGGCCGGGTAGTACAGGCGCGCCGCCTTGGAGGCGTCGTAGGCCGATTGCAGGAACACCGCCGAGTTCTTGTTCAGGTTCTCCTGCGACGGCATGTGGTAGAAGCGCACCCCGATGTCTACTGTGACGCGGCGGCTGACCCTCCAACTGTCTTGCAGGTAGAACTCGATGTTGGTGAACCAGAAATCGCCCATGATGCGCTTGCCTTCCGCATAGTTCTGGAAGTTGCCTACCAGCGCGTTGGCATAGCCGTTATTGGTGTCCATGGGCATGGAAGAGGAACTGCCAAAGGTATAGTACCCGAGGTAGTTACCGCCGGCCTGCTGCACTTTGCCGGTGCGTTCGTAGGCAAAGCCGGCCTTGAAGCTGTGTTTCCCCCGAATCACACTGACGTTGTCGTTGAAGCTGTAGATATCGTTGTAATTGGTATACGGCCGGTTGGGATTCATGCTGAACTGCCCCACCGTGGATCCGCCGCCATAGGAGAACCCGGGAGCCCAGAATGCGAAGTTCTGACTGCCAGGAGATAAGCCCGGACGCGCTTGGCTCTGGTCACCCGTGAAACTCGTATCCTTCTCGTCGAACCAGTGCGGCGGATTGCCGATCTTGGCGCGGTCGAGCTGCGCCGGATCGTGCGGATACCAGTCCCAGGTATTGTAGCTCTTGCCGAAAACGAACTCGTTCACCGTACTGGCGTTTATGGTATAAGTGATGCCAATGCCGTAGCCGTGCCCCGGGTTCGGATGGTCTTCCGAATAGGGGGTCCACTGTTTGTTCGAATCCAGCAGGTTCACGTAATTGCCGTTGGCCGTCTGGTCGAAGTCGTAATCATTGACGTAGCGGATAAAGGTGAGCAGTTTGGGCGTGGGGTTAAAGTCGATGCGGGCCACGTCGTTGCGGTGCGGGTGACTTTCGTTGAAGACCGACCGGAAGTTGCGGCGGTTGATCTGCGTCGGATCGGCCTCGTTCCAGCAATCCGAGGCGGCGCCGGAAGCGCCGCAGCGGTTGGGCAGCGGCAGATAGTTCAGGAACGCCAGGCCGGCCGCATCGATCTGCGACTTGGGGATGAGGTTTCCGGGAATCGGGTTGCGTGAGGTCGGATCCAGCAACTGGATCAGTTTGCCGTTCTGGTCCACGCTCTGCGAGAAGTCGCCCGCGCGTTCCAGCGCGGTCGGCATGTTGGAGTAGCCGATCTGCGTGGCCGGCTTCTGCTTGGTGTACTCCTGCGAGATGAAGAAGAACAGCTTGTTCTTGGCCCTGTTCCAGATCTTGGGAATGTATACCGGGCCGCCCACGCTGAAGCCGCGAACATGGTACCGATAAATGCTCTTCGGCTGGTTGTTGTAGTTGTCGAAGAAGTTCTTGGCGTTGAACTGTTCATGCCGCCAGGTCCACCAGCCGCTGCCATGGAACTGCTGGCCGCCGCCCTTGGTGATGACGCTGATGGAGCCGCTGGCCATGCGCCCGAACTCCGCCTGGAAGTTCGAAGTCAGCACCCGGACCTCGGCCACCGAGTCCATGTTGGGGTTGAAGTGCGTGGTGCTGTTGGACCCGGTATCCAGGTCCACGATGCCGTCCACCATGAAATTGACACGGCTGGCGCCGGCGCCGTTAATGTTGACACCGCCGATGGAGTTCTCACTGGCGGCTTCGCCCGCGCTGTAGCTGACTACGCCCGGGACCAGGCTCAACATGGCCATGAGGTCGCGGCCCTTGATGGCGATCTGGGAAAGCTGGTTCCCGTCTACCAGCGAGGACTTTTCGCTGGATGCGGTCTGCACCGAGGTGGCGGTCGCGACCACCGACACCTGTTCGGTCAGCGCGCCCAGCGTCAGACGGATGGTTCCCAGGTCGTGCGTCTCCGCGGCGGCTAGGTTAATGTCCTCTTGTGTGTAGGTTTTGAACCCCTGCATTTTCGCCGTCAGGGTATACGTCCCCGGCGCGAGTTCGTTAAAACGGAAGATTCCTTCCGTTGAGGTCGTGAACGTATGGACTGTCCCGGTGGCCATGTCCTTGATCTGGACTTCCACACCCGGGACGCTGGCATTGCCCGGGTCCACCACAATTCCCACTATGCTGCCCGAAATCGCCTGGCCGTAAACGACTCCGCAAAGAAGCGTCAAAGCACACAACAACTGCATTGCCTTTCGCACTGCCATTGCGCAAACCTGCCTTTCCAATTGTTGAGATCACCCCGGCCCCGCCCCCGGTCTCAGGCGCGGAACCTCTTTCCTCTCTCCGCCCGTGTGCCGGAGAGTAAGACCCGCATATCGTATATCACAAATCGATCGAATTGTCTAGAGATTTTTACGGCTTGGTTGAAATCTGAAAGATTCACTGTCCGTGGATGTTCTCGGCGCCTTCGGTTTCCCAAATCGCCCTTCAGGGGTCCATCCGAATACCTTGCCACTCGGCGGCTGATACTTGTTACACTACTCGCGTCATGGACATTCGGCGCCCGCCGGCGGCGAGAGTACAGGATGCGGCATTCTTGGCGGCTTGCCTGGCTTACGTTTGGGCGGGCATCGACCCCCGGCTCATCTACCACTGGCAGCGGCCCATCTTCTACACCTCCCCGGGGTTCCTCGACGAGTTTCTGAGGTATCCCGGCGGACCGGCGGACTACCTGTACGCCCTGGTCGCGCAAGCCTACGCCTTCGCGGGGTGGGGTGCCATCGTCCTCACGGCCCAGGTGGCGGCTGTGGTAGCCCTCACCGAGGTGTATTTCACGACGCTGGCCGGTGGCGCGCTGCCGCTGGTGCGCTATGTTCCGGCGCTCCTGCTGCTATGCGATGTCAGTCTTTACTACAACCGCACCCCGATGGCGCCGGCTTTGTTGCTGGGGCTGGCTCTGGCAATCCTGTTTGTCCGGCTCTCGCGGCGGTGGAGCAGCCGGATGGCGCTGCTGGCGACGTTCGCCGCGATGCTCCTGGCGGCCTACTACTTGGCCGGCATGGCCGTGGTGTTCTTCGCGCCGGCGGCAGCCATGGTGCTGATCGCCCGCCGGCCGACCCGCCTTCCGGGGATCGCCTGTCTGCTTCTGGCGGTGGCGCTGCCGGCCGCGGTGGAGTGGCTGCGGCTGGCCGGCGCCCCTGTTTCCGCGCGCGATTGGTTTACGGGCGCGGATGTGCCACGGGTCGTCGTGTGGTGGGGCCTGTACGGGTTTTACGCGCTGGGAACGGCCATGGTGCTCCGTGGGGCAGGTCCCCGACCTGCCCGACCCGGCAAATGGCGGCTGACAACCGGGCTGGCGACCGCCCTCCCGCTGCTGGGCCTGGGCGCCGTGGCGGCTCTCTCCTACCATCTCAATGGCCACGGCCGCAGTCTTGCCGCGCTGGACTACCACTGTTCCCGTGAGGACTGGCCGGCGGTCATCGACGCCTCGCGGCACCTCGAGGCCGGCGATTTCAATTCGCTCACCCGCTACCAGGTCAACCTGGCCTTGTATGAGATGAACCGGCTAGGCGACGACATGTTCCGCTTCCCCCAGGCCGGCTCCCTGCTCCCGGTACTGCGTACCGACCGGTTCCTGCCGCACATGCTCCGGATCACCGACCTGTGCATGCGCCTGGGGCGGGTGGACGATGCCGAACGCTTCGGCAGCGAGGCCATGGCCCTGGGCCGGTCCGATCCGCGGATCTATCGTTTGATGGCTGGCGTCAACCTGGTCAAGGGCCAGACCGGCGTGGCCCGCAAGTTCCTGACAGCCCTCTCGTATGAAGTGGGCTCCCGCGCCTGGGCCCGCCAGCGCCTGCGCGACCTGGACCGGGACCCCCAACTCAACGGCGACGCGGAGGTGCAACTGTTTCGCCGCCGGATGCTCCGCCAGGACGACGTGTTGCCGGTCTGGCAGCGCGCCAGCAAGCCCGACGGCGACATGGAGCGTCTGCTGCTCGACCAGTTGGAGCAGGACCCCTCCAACCGCATGGCCTTCGAGTTCCTGATCGGATCTTACCTGGTGGCGCGCAACCTGCCCGCGGCCGTCGCCGCCATGCCGCGCATCAAGGACATTACCGGCCCGGCTTACGGCGGCCCCGACGGCCGGCGCCGTACCCCGCGGCATTTCCAGGAGGCCATGGCCATGTATGCTGCCAGCACCGGCCAGCCCGTGAACATCGACGGTCTCGAAATCCAGCCGGAAACCATGGCCCACATGGCAGTCTTCAAGCGCATCATGGACCAAAGCCCCACCAAGGAAGCGGCTCGCGACGCCGCCTGGAGCAGTTTCCGCGGCAGCTACTTTTTCTACTTCGTGTTCGGCCCGGGGGACTACCGATGAGCCGTGGGAAGCGAATTCTGGGGTGGGCGCTGTTGCCCGCGGCGGCCGCTGCCATCTGGGGCTTCCGGCCTGCCGCGGAAAGCCTCCAGCCATGTGCCGAAGCCCATCGGCAGGCCGCTACCTATCCCGACTACTCGGGCATCGTCATCCCGCCCAACGTGGCGCCTTTGAACCTGAAGATTCAGGAAAGCGGCCGGAAGTTTTGTCTCCGGTTGGCGTGCCAGGCGGGCCGGCCGGTGGAGGTCTTTAGCAGCAGCCCCAACGTCGCCATCCCCCTCGCCCCATGGCGCCGCCTGCTCGAAGCCAACGCCGGCGGCGAGCTTCGCATGGACATCTATGTCAAAGGCGAGGGTGGCTGGACACACTTCGATACCGTGCGCAACCGCATCGCGGCCGACGAGATCGATCCCTACGTCGTCTACCGCTACCTCCCGCCGGTCTACGACAAGTGGGACCGGATGTCGCTGCGCCAGCGCGACCTGCGCAGCTTCGAGGAACGCGTCCTGCTCGACAACCAGCGCATCGGCGGCGCCTGTATGAACTGCCACACCTTCCTCAACCACCGCACCGGCCAGATGCTGCTGCACTTCCGGCCCGGATCGGGAAGCTCCCATGGTCCCGCCATGATCCTGGTGCGGAACGGGCGGGCCGAAAAAGTGGATACCCGCGTCGCCGGCAAGGGTGGGGCCGCTGCCTATATTGCCTGGCACCCCTCAGGCAAGCTCCTGGCGTTCTCGCGGAACAGCTTGGCCCAGATCTTCCACACCGCCGGCGTCGAGGTCCGTGAAGTGGTGGATAGAGACTCCGACCTCGGCCTCTACGCGGTGGATACCGGCCAAGTGTACACCGTCCCCGAGATCAGCCGGCCCGACCGTCTCGAGACCTTCCCTACCTGGTCGCCCGACGGCCGCCACCTGTACTTCTGCTCCGCGCCGGCGTTGGCCGACACAAGGAACCTCCTGTTGCAGTACGACAAGATACAGTACGACCTGGTGCGAATCGCCTACGACGCCGCTTCCGGCCGGTGGGGCCAGGTGGAAACCGTGGTGGCCGCCGCCCGCTTGGGCAAGAGCATCTCGTTGCCGCAGATCTCGCCCGACGGGCGATTCCTGATGTTCTGCGGCCACGACTACGGCAGCTTTCCCATTTTTCAACCCAGCAGCGACCTGTACATGCTGGACCTGAGCTTGGTTGGGACACCAGGCGAGGCTGCCCCGCGAAGGCTCGACGAGATCAACTCGCCGCGCAGCGATTCCTATCACACGTGGTCCAGCAATGGCCGCTGGGTCCTGTTCTCCTCCAAGCGGGAAGACGGCTTGTTTGCCCGGCTGTACATCGCCCACCTGGAAGCCGGGGGCCGTTTCGGCAAGCCCTTCGTGTTGCCGCAGCGGGACCCCGAGTTCTACGGCCGGTGCCTGATGACTTACAACCGGCCCGAGCTCCTGGCGGAGCCGGTGACGGTGAGCGCCGCCGAATTGGCGCGGGCCATGAATTCCGCCGCGGGCTCCGCGCCGGCGGCGTCCGGCGAACCCTGGCAGCCGTTGAGGTAGACGGGACCGCCGCTCACTTCGCCGCGCGAGTTGACCAGCATTTCTCACGGCGTCAAACCTCCGCCACCCGAATGGTCTGCGAAAACCTGGGGCCTGACGAACGTGTCCCAAGGCGCGCGTCATCCCTCATCCAGCACCGGGGTGCCCTCTGGGCCCGGCGCACCGCCGCGCGGACGCATCCGTCAGTCCCCTGGTTTTCGCCCTCGGTGGAAAGCCTCGGTCACGGTGCGTGAGAAATGCGGGTTAACTCCGCCGTGGCCCCTTGAATCGCCTCGCCGGCGTTTTCCAGCACCTTGCCGACGCGCACGATCTGTTCATCGGCCAGTCGCCACTGCTTTTGCTCGATGCTCTCCCGCACCGCCGGAAGCGTCTTCACGCCATAGCCGGTGTAGAGGCCGGGCGCATAGATCTGATGCTTGAACCATGGCCGGTTGGGCAGCCCGGCGTCAAGGGTAAGGGCCCGCTCCACCGCGATCAGGCGGGCATTGGCATCCCGCAAGGCGGCGCGGGCCAGAGCGGCGCCTCCGTTCTCCGCGGCCCGGGCCAGCGCCTGGTCGTAAAGCCCGGCGGTGCGCTCAAGCGCCGCCAGGCCGTTCTCGAGCGGCGCGAAGTTGAGGAATGGCGGAACCGCTTCCTTCGGCGGGGGCACGGTTTTCTCGCGCGGATCTTCGGTAGCCACAAACAGTCCTTCATCGATCTGCCGGTTGCGCTCGACCGTCTGCTCCCGCTTCTCCCGGGCGAGCCTCGAGATCTCTTCGATGTAGCGGCGGATGGTATCGGTGAAGTCATCGAAATCGTAGGGCAGCAACTCGGCGTCCGCCAGCCGCATGACCGCCGTGCCGGCAGTCTGGGCGAGCGCGCGCCCGTAGACGAAATCTGTGTCCGAAAAATGCGTAAACCAGTAGAAATCGTCGTAGACGGAATGGTAGATGCCGCCGCCGTCCTCTCCACCGTAGCCCAGGTTCAAAGAGGCGATGCCCAGGTGGTCCAGGAAGACCGTGTAATCGGAGCCCGAGCCGAGCGCTCCGATGCGCAGGTCCGCCCGCTGCCGCGGCTCCTGCCTGTCGGCCGGGGCCGCAGGGGTGCCCCCTGGGCCCGCGGCGCTAGCCATGCGCCTGAGTTGCAGGCGCTTCCAGACCGGCAGCTTGGTCTCGGGGTCTTCCACGTCGCGCGCCACGCCGTTGATGAAGTTTTCCAGCGTGTGCGAGCCTTCCACGTTCAGGTAGCCGCGGCCGTTGCTGTCCGAGTTGATATAAACGGCGGCGTTGCGGCGCAGTTCCTCGGCGTGGTCTTCGGCCCATTCGGTAGAGCCCAGTAGCCCCTCTTCCTCGCCGTCCCAGACGCACAGGACGATGGTGCGCTTGGGCTTCCATCCCTGGCGGGCCAGGGCGGCCAAGCCGCGCGCTTCTTCCAGCAAGGCGCTGGTCCCGGAAACCGGATCCTCCGCGCCGTTGACCCAGGCGTCGTGATGGTTGCCGCGGATGATCCACTGGTCGGGATAGGTCTCGCCCGGAATGCGGGCAATCACGTTGTATATGGTCTTCGTGTCCCAGTTGAATCTGACTCTCAGATGCACCTTGGCGGGGCCGGGACCGACATGGTAGGTGATGGGCAGTGCGCCGCGCCAGCGCTCGGGCGCCACCGGCCCTTTGAGCGCCGCCAGCAGCGGCTGGGCATCGCCATAGGAAATGGGCAGCACGGGAATCCTGGTGAGGGTGACGGCTTCGCTCAGCGGCAGGCGCTTGGCGTCCTTGGTGGCGCCGACGCCCGGGGTGAGCGGGTCGCCGGGATAAATGGGCATGTCCATCACGCTGCCGCGCTGCACCCCATCCGCCGGACGGAAAGGGCCGTTGGGGAAGGTATCGCCCTGGTAGTACCCGTCGTCGCGCGGGTCCGAATAGATCAGGCAGCCGATGGCGCCATGCTCGGCGGCAACCTTGGGCTTGATACCGCGCCAGCTTCCCCCGTAGCGCGCAATCACGATGGCCCCCTTGACTGAAATCCCCAGCCGGTCCAGCGCCTCGTAATCCTCCGGCACGCCATAGTTGACGTACACCAGGGGCGCCGTGACGTCGCCATCGATGGAATAGGCGTTGTAGCTGGGGAGTTGCTCCGCGTGTTGCGAGGAAGTCGGGTCGCCCGCCACGGTTGGCTCTTCCAGCCTGGCGGTGAAGCGCGCAGGCTCGAGTAGCTCCAGCGCGCGCTCTTTAGGGGTAGGAAAGAGGACATCGTAGGTTTCAATCCTGGCAGCAAGCCCCCACTCTTTGAACTGGGAGAGAATCCATTCGGCATTCTCCCGGTCGTAGGCCGACCCGACGTGGTGCGGTCTGGCGCTGAGGCGCTGCATGTAAGCGCGCAGCGCGGCGGGGTCAGGAATGGCGCGAAACTTGGCCTCCCACTCGCGCTCGGCGCGGGCGGAATCGGAGGCGTACCCCCTTAGGGGGGCCGGTTCGGCGGTCCGCGCCCGGGGAGCTAAAAATGTCAGATACGCAAGAGAAACAACTAATATTTTCATTAGCTTACAGAGCATTTCTTAAACCCTTTCCTGAGACGATTGCAGCCATCTTCGGCGGCCTTCTGGTAGTGCCGGAATTCGACATTGTACCGCAGGCCGCACCCGTCGGCCCGATCGCTCGGGCGGCATGTTTCTCGAGAAAACGCACTGGAGGAGGACGACGTGACGGTGGAAGCACCGGTGGCGCCGGCCTATGAGGATTCCCCCTTGGTGTTCCTCTCCGCGCAACTTGGCGCGGCGTCCATGAGGCGCCGGGCTGGTTCGCCACCCGGAGTAACAGGGGCACGATTGCAGGTCAGTTGATTGCCAGGGTCTGATCCTCGCGCGACTCTAGTACGGCGGACTGGAGCGAGTCGAGGGCTTCCACAACGCGCTCCACCAGGTCGTCGGTTTGGGCCATGGCGGTGCGCGCCGATTGGATGGCGGCGGCCTGCGACTTGAGGCCTCGCTCGAATGCCAGGAAATCTTCCGCCACGCTGTCGTGCAGCGCAGCGATGTGTTTGCGCGCGGTCTCCAGGCCTTGCTCCAGGCGGACAATGCGCTCGTTGCCGGCCTCGGGGTCCCGCCCAAAGCGCGTGGCGATGCGCGCTTCGGCGGCTTCCAGGAACGCCTCGGAGGCGGAAGCCTGCTGCTCGGAGGCGGCGGCAAGCCGGGCATCCACGGCGGCCAGGTGGCCGCGCAGTTCGGTGGCGGCCTGGTGAATCTCCGTCACGGTCTTTTCGCACGCCTGCAGGCGCGCCGCCACGCGGCCTTCGAGCTGCTGCATTTCGGCGCGCAGGCCGGCGGCTTCGGCTGCTTCATGGCGGGCGGGAGCGGGCGCTTCGGCGAGCCGCGCCGAGACGCCGAGCAGCTTGAGCTCCATCAGGACCTTGTGCATGCGCTGCCAGCGCGCGCCCGGGTCCTTGGCGAGGCAATTGCGAATCAGGCGGTCCACGGCGGGGCGGCCACAAGACGGCGGCGTGGAGCTTTCGATGGCCGCGGAGAGCGTGGTTGGGCCGTCGCCTTCGAAGGCGCGGCGGCCGCTGAACATCTCATAGACCACGGCGCCGAAAGCGAACAAATCGCTGCGCGAGTCGGGGGGCTGGCCGTGCAGCAATTCCGGCGCGGTGTAGGGCGTGATTATGCCTTTGGTGTGCGGGGCGGGAACCAGTTCCAATCCCGATCCGGTTAGCATAATGGCGGCGGGCGAGATGCCGCCGTGTGCCTGTCCGGAGTCGTGGATCTTGCGGAGAGCTTCCGCCAGAATTATGGCGTAGCGTTGCGCATCCGGCGCGGGAATTCTCCCTTGCGCGAGACGCTGGGCAAGAGTTTGTGGTTCGTTCGTGGGTGCTGTCGTGTTAGTGGTCATCATGATCCGCGTGTCCATTGTCAAGTCGGCCAAGCCAGGCCCGTAAACCTGAGTTAATCAGGTCCGGGAGGCGGCACGCAAGTCCCCGAAGGGAATCAGGGTTCCACTCCGGTACCACCAGTACATCGGCAGTACCAGCGTTGCGCGATAGGGGGCAGAACCCGGTTCAGCCGCCGGCCAGCTCCTGGAAAAAGAGGAGGGACTGCGCGGCGCATGTCTCCCAGTGAAAGGCGCGGGCACGCGAGCGGCCCTTGGCGGCCAGTTCAGCGCGCGGATCTACTCAATTTTGTCCTTCGCCTTCGCCGCCTCGGTCGTTTGCCACTGCATGTTTTCCGGCTTGTCAGCCCCGCCGCGCTTCAGGGGAACAATATGATCTTTCACGTAGCCCGGGCACGCACCGCTCGATCTGCCCGTGGAAGGGCACGGGTGACTCGCCTGGAACGCCCTTCTGGCGGCCGGGAGTGGAAGTGCTTCGGGTGCTTTCCCAGGGAGCCGGAAGGACAGATCTGGTTGGAGCTGAAGAGACAGCCAACCCCAGCAGCAAACCAAACCCGAGGTGCCGCCGGCGCGTCGCGCCGCGCAAATTCCGACGGCCCTTCCGTCGTAAACGGCCCATCACGGGAGGTCGCCCAGATGGGCAAGTGGGCCAGACCATCGCCTCTCGCGGCCGGCCAAGCCCCCTGCAACTGGTCCTGGTGACGTGACCGGCGTGTCACGGGAGGAATGCTGCCGAATTGAGATTCCGGGCGCGATGCCGACTTATCGGTACTAATCCCGCCAACTTCCTCGAACGCCGTTCACTGAAGCGATCTGTGTGTGAACGTTCCGTCTGTCCCCGCCGCGCCGTCCCCGCCGCGCCTCTGTCCCCGCCGCGCCAACATTATGCGTATGTCGAGCGTTTGCTAGATTAGCTATTCTAAGAGGCGGAGGAACGGTTCGTGGGTGGTCAGGCGAAGTTTCGTCGGGAAGAAATCGCTGAACTGAAGCGCCGGAGTCCTGAGGACGCGGCGCGATGGCGACAGATGCAAGAGGATAAGCGTGTTGCCGCTTCCGGGATCGATCCCGAGTCCTGCGATCCGAGATTGCCGGTCGCGATGGCACGAGCGATGGGCGCCCTTTTCATCGAGGCGAAGCGCTCCGGGAACGTTGATCCTCCCGTGACGTTCCTGTATGAGACGATCAATGCGACATTGCGTCGCATCTCGGACGTTCCGGTCGCTTGTAAGAAAGGCTGCTCGCACTGCTGCCATACTTGGGTGAGTGTGGCCGCGCCTGAGGCCCTTTTCATTGCCAAGATTCTCAAGCAGCGCAATAGCGCTGTCGCCGAGAGGGTTCGCTTGACGCACGAGCAGACCAAAGAGTACGGTTTTGATACTCGTGACGCTCACCCGCAACCCTGCCCGCTCTTGGAGGACGACGCGTGTAGCATCTACGATGCTCGGCCAAAGGTATGCCGGCTCGCCGCGTCAGCAGACGCGGACATCTGCGCTCGCACATACCACAACATCACGAATGAGGACGTCCCGACACCCATGATGCACCTTGTGGGCCGTGCCGCGTACGGGATCACTGTTGCAGCAGGGCTGCGGCATGCTGGCCTGCCGCACCACGCGTATGAGTTTAACGCGGCACTCCATCGCGCACTGGCGACCGACCTAGCACAACAACGCTGGCTCGCGGGCGAGGACATCTTCGCGGACATACGACGTGACCCAGAAGACGTTCTCGAACACGAGCAAGCACAATATCTCTACGAGCACGCATTCCAAAACGCAGAGTGACGCACCGTTATGATCCATGTCCTCATTGATTCGTGCATCTACCGAGCTGATCGGAAACGCAACAAACCGGCATTTCGTGCGGTGGTCCGGCTGGCACAGCTCGGTAGCCTCCAGTTGCACATCCCAGCATTCGTCAAAGGGGAAGTACTCACCCAGCAACAGCGCGATATCCGCGACCAGCTCAACAAGCTTACCGGGGCTGCAGATACGATCCTGCGGACAACTGGGGAAACGAACCTGACGAAGAGCGCAGAAGAAGTAAAGAAGATCATCAATGCGGTGCAGGGACAAGCCGATGATTCGCTTGCAACGGAACTCCAGACTTGGATCACGGATGCAAAGGCGATCGAACATCCCATACAAGCGGACCATGGCACCCGAGTAGCAGCGGCCTACTTCGCCGGGATCCCTCCATTTCGAGCAGCTAAGCACAGGGATGACATTCCCGACGCGTTCATCTGGGAGACCGCCCTCGATCTCGTACAGCAGTACGGAGCACTCACTGTCATATCGTCAGATGGGAGGCTACGCCTGGTAGCAGAAGAACACCAGGACATGCAGGCATTCAAGAGCTTAGAGGAATTCATTGAATCTGATGATTTCCAAGACGCGGTTGACGAAGCAACACCCACAATCTTCGCGAACAACATTGCGCGAATAATAGCACTCCTTCCAAAAGCACAAGACTATCTCATAGAGCAATTAGGCAACGACATCGTCAACGAATTGGCCGGGAAAACCGTTCGTCACGACGCAATCCCCGACGACAACAACGAAGGGCTGATCCTCATGGTGGGCGCGCCAGAAAACGTCGGGTTCACATTCGGCGACGCTGACCACTACGGTGATGGCGAAATTGGAATTCCGTTCACCGCAACGGTGGATTGTGAACTGAACTACGCGATATACAAGGCCGACTATTACAGCCTCGACGAAGAGAAAATGAAGAGCATCAGCATCGAGGAACGCAACGATCACTACTTTGACGCCGACCAGGACTATACGATCAGCATCGCAGGGTACATCACCATCATGATCGACTCAAGCGACCTTGAAAGTGATGAACTATTAGACGATGACCTTTACAACCTAATCATCCGCGCCGACACCAGTACCGAAGTCACCGAGCGAGGAGTACTCGTATCAGGCTGGTGAGTCGGGCTGGTGAGTCGGGCTCGACGGACACATCAGGATTAGCATCTGCACAGTAGTGTGTCTCGCCAACGTTCCGCGAGTGTGTGACGGCAAGAGTGCTTCGCTTCGGCGTCACCGACACCGATGGGAACACGCGCCGTGATCGTGCCTTCAAGTCGAAGAGTAGCACAAGCAGTCCGTGAAGCTGGGCCGGGAAGCCTCTACCTCAGTCCTGCTGTGCTCGCGGTGGAATGTCGCGCACTTTGGTGAACGCGGGCTGATCTGGGATCAGGCTCCGCCTTGTGAATGTGAAGCTGAGTCTTCCCTCGAAGCCATAGGCATCTTCAGAGGTCACCTGGATGCGTACCTGCCATTTGTCGTAACCAAGATCGCCGATATGGGCTTCGTCGAAGTCGCTATAAACAAGTAGCTTTCTTTGGTCGGACTGGATAAACAACGCAAAGGACTGGTCACAGCCGCCCTCGATTTCCACAGCCTTCTTGCGACCGCCTACTACCTGTCCAGCCTCAGCACCATCGGCCGCCTTCACCTCGTACCACGATACCTCGGGGACAACGAAGCGAACGGTTCCGTCGGAGGCAATGAATTCCAACCGCCCTTTGACGTTGGTCGCCGTCCTGGCCGGAGCGGACTGCGTGTTCTCCACTGCGATCCACGTCGGCGTGCCGTCACCCCACGGCGACGGAAAGCCTCTTTCGGCACCGCCATGCCAGCACTGGAACTTGAGACGCGCAGTTGCAGAAACGGCCAGTACATTCGGTGGTGCTGCTGATGGCGGCTCGTCATCTGGCCGAATTCCCAGTGGCTCGACATCCACTATTGACTCGGTCAACTGGTCCCATCGGACGCGAAAAGCGCTCCTGAAATGCTGGGCGCCCGAAAGCGACGAGTAGGCGAGTTCAAACGTGAAGGCCAACTGCTCTTCGGTCAGGTATCTCAATACGCGTTCGGCCATCTCTACCGCGTCATGGCTATCAGGTGTCGGGGTCAAATCGGTGAAGAAATCGTGGGGCGACGCGGTGCTGCGGACCTTGTCCTTCGGTCGGCAGTGAAGCACCAGAGGCGCTGGCGCGCCCGTGCGCAGGCAGCGTACAACTTCGGACCGCAGGCTATAGTTCTTGCTCTCCACGGGAACAAGCCGCACGTTGATCGCCTCGGCCCTCAGAGCCTCAACCTGCAATTCTATGCCGGTCCGAGGGCTAAGCATCACTACGGGCTGATCGCTCGTCTCAGCCCCGCTCTTCCGTTTCTTGTCCGGCGTTTCCGGGCGCGGACCGGCTGGCCGAGACGATTTGGCGCTTTGGGTCGGCGACAAATGCGAGGACCTTTGACGCATGATCCACCAATACAATGCCTGCCTCGCATCCTTCACTTCGGCTATCGTGTAGTTCTTGTGCTGGCTTGTTACGGAGTCGTACTCGCTGTGGTGATCCAGGCAGAGCCACGCCAGGTTGTCTTCGATGCCATATGCCCTACGGTGGTCCAGGTGCGCAATCTGCCCTTTCTTCTGGCGTGTGTCACCGTCGAGGTGAAAGCACAAAGCGCACCGGCGCCGGCTCTTGGTGAGAACAATTTTCTCGATCTCTGGCGGGGTCGGTTTTCGGCGGGGCTGCTTGGCCATTCTCGTAACAGAGATTAGCACATGAACAGGTGTCGGGGGTGTTCTACCGCGTCACTGGTCCTGCCGCGCTGCGGCTTAGACAGGTCCCCATCGCGCCAACTTGACGTGTCACGCCCGACCGTGACGGTAAGGTAGCGCCGGTCGTTTTCAATCGGAGGTTTGGCGAACGATACGCCCAGGTGGATTGCTCCAAGGTGGTCCTCAACGCTTGGTTCTCCGGTCCGGAATCTCCGGTACTCAGTCTCGGATCTCATAGAGGTCGATACTTAGGGGGCCGGCAATTCCCATCTTCTCTGGATTCGTGATTGCGAAGCTCTCATGCTCAAGCTCGTCCGCTGATGTGGTCCGGACGTAGCGGATTTGGGAAAGCGGTGGAAGCCCTACTGCGGACAAGTCGATCTCGATGGCGATCCGGTCTTCATGGTGGCAGATGCTGGTCTCTCCCAGGTTAAACCGCTCCACAGTGGCCTCGCGCTGGCTAGCCGGTTGCGCCGGTTCGCCGTACCCGAAGACTCCCGGCGAAATGATAGGTTGCGCTATGAGGCAAGCTTTTCCTTCAAAACCGACCTCCACAACCGGCTGACCACACAAACGAACCGACTCGGGCCGAACAAGCAGGCGCACTCGAATTGTCCTGGTATCGTTTCTGGCGAGCAGCTTTAGCGTGTCCAATTGTGCTCCAGTAGCGTTAAAGAGGGATTGCAGGATGCCGTGGGCCCGAAGCTCCTGCTTGAGAGCCACAGGGTTTATGTGCTCGGCACTCCCAGGCGCAAACCCGATCGCAAGTTTCACATCCGAATACTGATAGTAGTACAGGATCAACGTGATGCGGCCACCCCAGGTCGCAATCTCCTCATCACTAATCTGTCGCAGGTCACGAAGGAGAATTCCATAACGCGCGGCCTTTCTCTGGGCTCCGGCCGTGAATCCCGCGGAAGCGACTGCTATAGCCGTATCGGCACCAAGCGATTGCCGGCGACCTATCATCTCCTCTATCCACTTGACGTTTTGGCGGCTTCTTGAAAGACGGCATTCGACAATTGTCAGCTTTCCGTTCCTGCGAATTGTGACGTCAATTTGGCGGAGCTGCGAGGGATTGTCCGGATCAGGGATGTGGTCATTCCACGTGACATTGTCATTTGAGCGCTCAAGCAACTCGTGAATGCGGTGGACTTGCCGCTCGAGTGTTTCTGGAGTCTCCATACCTACCCTCGGCACGGCCACACAATTAATTCCGGCACCGAGCTAACCTTTTCCGCCTCGGTGGGGGCTGCAGAGTTTCGCCAGTGCAACTTCGAAAGGCATCCACAATCTATTTTAAGCCCGCAGCCCACGTGACCGTATGACACGCAAACCGCTGACCTGCGGACCCTTTGGGTTCAGGTGGCACATTGGTACTGAGAAACGCCCTAGGCTCTCGGAAAAAGGCTTGGTGGCAGTCGGCGGCGACATCGGTCCTGGTAAGTCCCCCTCACGCCAGGGGCCCGCCACTCCACCGCATGCCGCCCTATCCTCCTTCGTCCCCGTGCCAGCCCCGCAGTCAAGCTGAAGAAACCTTTTTCAGTCACCAGTTTTTTCCGGTATTCTCTCAATAGTTTCAATCACTTAGCAGCTCAGGGCCTGTTAGCCCGATTTTCGTCTGCTATACCAGAATCAGGAGGCACCAATACTTGATCCCCTCGATCCCGTCAGCGCCATCGTCCGCCTCCCCAACCACCCGGGAGACGCATCTTGCAAAAAAGTGCCTCCCGATGCGTCTCCCAATCTCGACCCACGGCCTCAACCCATTGAAAAAGAGTGGCTTAAAACCTCATGATTATGAATTCCACATACCGGAACAGATGCGTCACCCGTGTGACGCATCTTGCAAAAAAGTGCCCCCCGATGCGTCACAAATCTCCGCCCCGCCACCTCAACCTATTGAAAAAGAGCGGCTTAAAACCTCACGATTATGAATTCCATCCCGGAACAGATGCGTCACCCGGTTGGGCTGCTTTGCCCGGTCCGGGAAAGCCGCCCCCGGCCCCTGGCCCCCGGCCCCCGGCCCCCGGCCCCTGGCCCCTAGCGGGAGTTTACAAGTTATCGGCCTCAGGTAGGGCTGGCATCGACGCCGGCTTTTCGGCCCGTCCCGCAATCAATTGAAAATCAAGTAGTTCCCTTCCATGGCTGCCGACGGCTAG
>JBEKSR010000006.1:0-125344 GCA_049516835.1 Bryobacteraceae bacterium
TCCGGCAAGGGGCCCGTCTGGCAGGCGAGCACTCGCACTTCGACGCCGGTCTGCTGCTGCAGCTCGCGCAGCAGGTTGGATGTGGGCAACTGGTGCATGGAAAAATCGTCCAGTTTGACCGCGGGGATTTCGGCCGGGTCGATTTCGAACCACTCGCCCGGCTCCCGCCCGAAATCCACCGCGTCTACAATCAGCAGCCGGCGCGGGCGCACCGGGCTGAGGCAAAGCGTGAACAGCAGCTTGCGCACTCCCGTTCCGGCATCCAGGAGGCAAACGCTGCCGGGCACGTCGAAGTGCGTCTCGAGGTATTCGGCCAGCGCGCACCCGAAGCCGTCATCGCCGAAGAAAACGTTGCCGCAGCCGAGAATCAGCGCCGGCTTCGAGCAAAAGTCGGGAATAACGTCTTCTTCCATAGTTGCCATGACGGCCTCCGGGTCGGCGTGTCGCTAGTTTGCGAGCGTATCGAGCAAGGCGCCCTCGGCATCGAAGATGTCCAGCTTCACCGACAGCTTTCCGTCCAGCCGGTGCGTGGCGCACGAGAAGCACGGGTCATAGGCGCGGATGGCCATCTCGACCGTGTTCAACACCCCCTGATCGTATTGGCCGTTGTGGATCAGGCTTTTGGCGGCCTGAGTCACCGACAGGTTGATGGGGGCGTTGTTATGGGTGGTCCCGACGATCAGGTTCATGTTGGTGATCATGCCTTCGGCGTCGGTAGTGTAGTCGTGAATCAGGGTACCGCGCGGCGCTTCCGTGCAACCGACTCCGCGCGCGGCGCGCGGAGTCACCTTCACGCGGGTCTCCAGGCTGGTAATGTCCGGATCGTCCAGCAGGCGGATCGCGTTCTCGGCGTTATAGAGCAGCTCGATGAGGCGGGCCCAGTGATACAGCAGGGTGAGCTGCGCCGGGCGGCCGAAGTTCCGCCGGAATTCCTCGAGCTCCGCTTGCGCCAGCGGGGTGTCGATGAAATCGCAAACGTTGATGCGGGCCAGCGTGTTGGCGCGGTACAGGCCCGGTGCGTCATCTTCCAGTGAGAAGCCGCCGCGCTTCTTGGCATACGGGAACTTCAGATAGCTCCATGGCTCGATGTGTTCCCCGATGTACTCGGTGTACCGGTCATACGGAAAATCGTCGAAGGAGCCGTCGCTGGCCATCAGGCGGAGCTTGCCATCGTAAAGATTGAGCGCGCCGTTGTCTTTGACGGTTCCGATGAACCCGCTGGTGATGACGCCCAGCGACTTCACTACGTCGAGGTACTTGGGGAACACGTTCTCTTTGGCAAAGGCGATGGAGAATTTGGCCAGTTCCAGCGCTTCATCGGCCATCTTGCGCAACTGGTCGCGCTCGTCCTTCGCCAGCGCCTTGCTGAAGCCGCCGGGAACCGCGGCCTGCGGGTGGATAGCCTTGCCCGCCAGAATCTCCAGCATTTTGGCGCACATGTGCCGCACGCGGACCACGCGCCGGGCCACCTCGGGCGCGGCAGCCAACACGCCGATGACGTTGCGCACCGAATAATCGGCATCCGGGCCCAACAGGAAATCGGCGCCCGCCAGAAAATAGAAGTGCAGGATGTGCTCTTCCATGTAGGCGATGCTGTTGCACAACTCGCGCAGCTTGGCGCCCGCCGGCGGCGGCTGGACCCCGAAAACAGCGTCGCAAGCCTTGGCTGCCGCCAGGTGGTGCGACCACGGGCAGACGCCGCAAATGCGCGGGGTAATGCGCGGCATGTCTTCCACAGGCCGCCCTATGCAGAAGCGCTCGAACCCGCGCAACTCGATGACATTCACCCGGGCCAGGTTTACATTGCCCGCATCATCCAGTTGGATGGTGATCTTGGCGTGGCCCTCAATTCTCGTCACAGGCTGAATCACTACGGTCTTTCCCATGGTTCACCTCTTGGGCGCCGGCCGCAGGCGGCCCGCACCGGAAAATCGGTTAAATGACGCGGCCCGGTCCGGAATCTGTTTCGGATCGAGACCAACGGAAGAAAGCGCGCCCATCATGTCGACCATAGGATTGGCCTTCTCCGACAGCGGTCCGAAGCACCCCTCGCATGGCATATAAGCGCGGATACAGCGCGGCGTGCCCTCGCTGCCTCCGCAGCCGGAGCGGGTGGCCGGGCCGTTACACAGAAATCCTTGCTCGATGAAGCAGCGCATCTGGTTCAGCGGCGCGCCGGGAGTGAACGTGGGCGGCTCCAGCCGCCGCTTCAGCCCCGAAACGGCCTTCTTCTCGCGGATGGTGGGGCACTCGTCGCATACGCTCTTGGTCGACAGCGTAAATGGGCGGCCCTCCAGCAACGCGGTGAGCGCGCCCGCTACCATCTCCGGCGTGGTGGGGCAACCGGGCAGTATCAAATCCACCTTCACCACTTCGCTGAGGGCGTACACACGATCGGTCAGGACCGGAATGTCCTCGTGAGGAAATCCATTTGTGTCGGTGGTGACGCTCTCCCGGTACACCTTGGTCAGCAATTCCTCGGTGGTATACAGGTTGGCCAGCGCGGGGACGCCGCCGTAACAGGCGCAGGACCCCAGCGCGATCAGCGTTTTGCATTTCCGGCGCATCTCCTGCGCCAGGTGCTTGTGCTCATCGCTGCGGATGCCCCCGGAGACGAGGCCTACCTCCGCCTCCGGAATTTCCATTTCCGCTTTTTCGCCGGTCTGGCCATACAGCTTGTGGTCCATTAGCACCGGCATGTGGACAATCTGCACTTTCTCTAACAGATCCAACAATGGTTCGCCGATATCGAGGATTGTCACCTCGCATCCGCCGCAGATTGCGAACCACTCTTCGGCTAGTCGAGCTGCCATGTTACTCGTCCTCCCTGACGACCTCAATTTCTGAAGTCTTCTCGTTATCCTCGCGGTTGATCGTGAATGCGCGCATTCAGCCTGCACCGCCAGCTAGCCGGGCTGTCCCACGGCCACCGTCTTTATCTCTCTTCTCGTGTACGCGAGGTACTTCCCTTCGTCCTCCACAATCTCGGTTTCAAAGCCATCGCCCTGGTAACGGGAAACCACCTCTTCGGCGGCCTGCTTTGAGTCGTATGCCTGCCCATCCCACATGAATTTCCTGCCGTTCACGATCCGACAACTCTTCATCGGGTCTCCTCGGTACCCCCGCTAAGCTTTGTACGGGCTAGGGCCCAGCCGCCTGACTTGCTCGGTGAACTCCGTCATCAGTTTGGCGAACTGCGGCCCCTCGGACGCCGACACCCACGCCAATTTGAATCTCTCCTCCTCGATCCCGAAATCCTGGAGCATGAGCGTAATTGCCTCTGCCCGCCTTTCGGCTTTGAGATTTCCGTCCTGATAGTGGCAATCTCCCGGGTGGCACCCGCACATGACGACCCCGTCCGCGCCTTTCGTCAGAGCATCGATCACCAGGTTCGGATGCACCATCCCCGAACACATCACCCTGATGATCCGCACGTTCGTCGGGTACTGGCAGCGCGATATGCCGGCCAGGTCGGCGCCCGAGTAGGAACACCAGTTGCAAGCCAGCGCCAGAATGACCGGCTCAAACCCCCGCTCCACCGCCAAACCCATGGTCACGCCACCTCCAGTGCGGCAGACACTTGCGCCGCCAGTTGCTCCAGCTTGAATCCCTTCACGACGATGCCCTGCTTGGGGCAGGTTGCCTGGCACGTGCCACAACCCTTGCACAGGCTCTCGTTCACCTCTACGGTCTTTTTGATGGATCCGGCTCTGATGTACTCGATCAGGGTCAGTGCCTTGTAGGGGCAGGGATCGACGCAGTAGGCGCACCCGTCGCAGTTCTCGTCCACGACGAACGATATGGTGCCCTCCAGTTCCACGTAGTCCTTGCTCAGAATCGCGCTTGCCCTGGCCGCCGCGGCCTGGGCCTGGATGATGCTCTCCTCGATCGACTTCGCTGCATGCGCCAGGCCGCAAACGAAAACGCCGTCGGTGGCGAAGTCCACGGGTCTGAGCTTCATATGGGCTTCCAGGAAGAAGCCGTCCTGGTTCCGCGGGATCTTCAGGAGTTGCGCGGTCTCCTGGTTTCCTCGGTCCGGCACAATGCCGGCCGAGAGCACCACCAGATCGGCCTCAATCCGGATTTCCCGTTCCAGAAGCGGCGCGTAGACGGTTACGTCCAGGCGCCGGCCGTTTCTTGCCACTGCCGGCTTTCGGTCTTCCTCATATCGAAGGAAAACGACCCCTTGTTCCCGCGCTTTGGAGTAATATGCCTCCCGGAAACCGTAGGTGCGTATGTCCCTGTACAGGACATAGACATTCGCGTTGGGATTCTGCTGCTTGATCTTCAGGGCATTCTTGACCGCCTCACTGCAGCACACGCGCGAGCAGTAAGGCCTTTCCTTGTCGCGGGAACCCACACACTGGATCATGACGACGGTACCCCAGATCCCACCCTGGCCCGGGTCGCTCAACCTGGATTCCAGATCCAATTGGGTGATGACCTCCGGGCAGCCATCTCCGTACCCGTATTCCTTGGGCTGGTATTGGCCGGCGCCCGTCGCGACGATCACCACTCCATGCTCGACGGTCTCGACGCCGTGGCCGTTTGAAATGGTTGTTTTGAAATTGCCGATGGACCCGTCGATAGCCGTGATCTTGGAGTTGGTAAATAAGTGAATACTCTCGTCGCCGCTCACTTTCCCGATCAGGTTCTTCAACTCCTCCTGAGGCTTCTCGCCGCTGAGCAGATAGCGGACGCGCCGCAGATTTCCACCTAACTCTTTTTCCCTTTCCACGAGGTACACGGGGACGCCCTGCGAGGCGAGCTCCGTGGCGGCTACCATGCCGGCCAGCCCGCCGCCGATTACCAGGGCCGCTTTCTTGATCGGCAGCTTACCTTTCCGCAGAGGCTCGAGCAATCGGGCCTTGGCGGCCGCCATGCGGACCAGGTCCTTGGCCTTCTGCGTGGCCTTCTCATGCTCTCCCATGTGCACCCAGGAGCACTGGTCGCGGATGTTGGCCATCTCGAACAGATAAGGGTTGAGCGCGCCCTCACGACAGGTGTTCCGGAATAGCGGCTCATGCGTTCGCGGCGAGCAGGACGCCACGATCACCCGATTCAGGCCATGGTCGCGTATCTGTTGTTTAATCCGCTCCTGGCTGTCGTTCGAACATGTGTATAGATTGTTCTCCGCATACACAACGTTCTCCAGGGTCCTGGCATATTCCACCACGCTGGGCACATCCACCACACCGGCGATGTTGCTTCCACAGTGGCAGACAAAAACTCCGATTCGAGGCGGCTGCCCGTCGACGTCGATTTCGGGGGGATATTCCTTGACTGCGATCAACGAGCCTCTCGCGTCTCTCAGCAGCGCCAGCACTTTGGCCGCGGCCGCGGACGCCTGCATCACGGTTTCCGGGATGTCCTTGGGCTCGGTGAAAGGCCCGCCCACATACACCCCCTCCCGCACCTGCGCCGGCGCGAAAACCGAGGTTTGGCAGAAGTCGAATTTGTTCAGCTCAATGCCGAATAGGCCAGCCAGGCGCTTGGAGTCGCGGGGCGCCTGCATTCCAATCGAGAGGACCACAAGGTCGTATTCGCGGGCCTTCTTGCAGTCCCCGTCGCCGAGGTAATGGATGATCAGATTTCCGGTCTCGGGTACCTCTTCTATGGACGCCGGCCTGGATCTTATATAATTGACTCCCCGGCCTTTCGCCCGCTCGTAATACCCCTCAAAGCCCTTGCCGAATGCGCGCAAGTCCATGTAGAAGATGTCGCACTCCACGCCCTCGCCGACATGTTCCTTGGCCATCAAGGCTTCCTTGGTGGCGTACATGCAGCAGACGCTGGAGCAGTAGTCGCGCTCGCAATCCCGCGAACCGACGCACTGGATAAAGGCAATCCGCTTCGGCTCCCGATGGTCGCCGGGGCGTTGGACGTGGCCGGAATAAGGTCCGGATGCGGACAGGATTCGCTCGAACTCCAGCGCCGTGATGACGTTCGGGAAGCGGCCGTAGCCGTAGCGCGGTAGCGATGCCGCCTGGAAGGGCTCAAACCCCGGCGCAAGCACCACCGCCCCGACCTTCACCTCCCGATGCTCTTCCTGCATGCCAAAATCGATCGCGCGGGCTTCGCAAGCTTCGGCGCACATGTGGCAGTCGGAGCAGAGGCCGCAACTGAGGCAGCGGCGCGCTTCCGCCACGGCCTGTGCCTCGGTGTAACCGATGTCGACCTCGTCAAAAGACCTGGCCCGCCAGGAGGGCTGGCGCGCCGGCACTGGAACCTGGCGCTGCGTCTGCCAACCGGCCGTATCGATCACGTACTGGGTCTGATATGGGCCTTCGAGCTCGCGTCCCGCCCGCAGGTTCTGGCCGTTGAGCCAGCGGTCGATCGAAATCGCCGCCTTCTTGCCGGCCAGCATGGCAGTCACCACCACGTCCGGACCGGTCACGCAATCGCCGCCGACGAACACGCCCGGCACGGCGGTCTCCAGGGTGACGGGGTCCGCGGATAGCGTACCCGATTTTGTCGCATCGAGCCCTAGCCGTTCCCCCAGCGTCGCCACGTCCGGCGTTTGCCCGATGGAAACGATGACCGTATCGCAGGGGAGAACAAACTCCGAGCCGGGGATCGGCTGCGGGGCTGGCCGTCCGCTCGCGTCCGGCGCGCCGAGTCGCATGCGAAGGCACTGCAGAGCCGCCAGGCGCCCGTTCGCCGCTGCCCGGAATGAGTTCGGCGCGGTGAGGACTACCAGCTTCACGCCCTCGTGCTCCGCATCTTCGATCTCGCGCGGATTGGCCGGCATTTCGGCCCGCGTGCGCCGGTAAACCAGGGTGACTTGCGCGGCTCCGCAGCGGAGTGCCGTGCGCGCCGCGTCGAGGGCGGAGTTGCCGCCGCCAATCACCAGCACACGGCGGCCCACCACTCCCGGCCCTTCCAGGTTCACGCGCCGCAGAAACTCCAGGCCGCCGATTACGCCCGGCAGGTCTTCGCCCGGCACCGCCAGCCGGCGCTCGAGGTGGGCGCCGATGGCGATGAACACCGCGGCGTATTGCCGGCGCAGATCGTCGAAGCGAATGGCCCGGCCGACAGGCGTATCCACGCGGATCTGGATGCCGAGGGCGGACAGCCGTTCCAGCTCGGCATGCAGCACCGGCCGGGGCAGCCGGAACGAGGGAATACCCACCGCCAGCATCCCGCCGGCCACCGGTAACGCCTCGAACACCACTGGTTGATAGCCCTTCTGGCGAAGGTGGTAGGCACAAACCAGGCCCGCGGGCCCGGAGCCGACAACCGCAATCTGCTCCGGCCGCTCCGGAACTCTCGGCTTGGGGAGCTGGTAATCGGGATGCCGGTCGGTCACGAAACGCTTCAGCGCCGGCATGTTGATCCGGTCGTCCATGGTCCCGCGCGTGCAGGCGGTGCCGCAAGGATGCGTACAGATCCGGCCGCAGATGGACGGGATGGGATTGTCCCGGAGGATGACCTCGAGCGCCTCATCGAAACGGCCTTGCGCAACCAGCGCGACGTATCCCTGCGCGCTCTGGTGGATGGGGCACATTGCCTGGCAGGGAGAGGCGCCGCGCCTGGAAATCGCAAAGACATTGGGAACCGCTTGCGGGAAGGGCCGGTAAATGGCCTTACGCTGGCCCAGACCGAAATCGAACTCGGAGGGCAGCGTCACCGGGCAGGAATTGGTGCACAACCCGCAGCCGATGCACCGGCTCTCATCCACGAACCGCGGACGCCGCCGGACCGTAATCGCGAAGTTCCCGGCCTGCCCCTCTACCCGTTCCACATCGCTCAGCGTGAGGATCTCGATATCGCGATGCCTGCCGATCTCCACCAGTCGCGGCGCCATGGTGCACATGGCGCAGTCGTTGGTCGGGAACGTCTTATCGAGCTGAGCCATCGCACCGCCGATGGCGGATTTGGTCTCCAGGAGATAAACCTTGATGCCTGCGTTCGCCAGATCGAGCGCGGCCTGCATTCCCCCGATGCCACCGCCCACCACCATCGCGGCGCCAACAGCGGAGCTCTGATCCTGGGCGTTCATGCTATCTTTTCCTCCAGGGTCATTTCAGCCTCTAAGGCCCTTTCCTTCACCGCGGCAAAGTAGAGCGCCAGAGGACGATAGATCATGTGCGACGAACTTCCGAACGGCACCTCTACGAGCAGCATCGGAACCACGATCATGAGGTGAACGGCGTAGGCATAATGAGCGCCTAACCCCAGTCCCACATACCTGAGAATATGGACCGCCATTCCGCTCAACGCTGTCAGAAGCAAGACCACCGGCAGTATCAGACCACTCAACCCGGACTGCCCGTAGATCGCTTTGCGTTTCCTGGCCCGCTCGATCAGAATGTCGAGCGAACCTAAGACCAGAAAAGCAGCCGCCATGTAGCCGAGCCATCTTTGCGGGTTATAAACAGGGTATATTTTGTCGGTCTGGAACCATCTCAGGAAAAAAAACTTGATTACGAACATGAGGCAACACCCAAACGCGAGAAGCCAGTGCATGACCCATCGCCGCTTCTGGATGGTTGCGGGACACTTCAGGATCTGCTTGTGTGTGACCATCTGCAGAAAGATGGTCT
The DNA here is from genome assembly GCA_049516835.1 of Bryobacteraceae bacterium. Classification (GTDB taxonomy): domain Bacteria; phylum Acidobacteriota; class Terriglobia; order Bryobacterales; family Bryobacteraceae; genus Fen-178. The sequence goes on from JBEKSR010000006.1 coordinate 8,547, forward strand.
TGGCTTCGGCCAGATAGAATTTCAGAGGGATGGCAGCGCTGGGGCCGCGACGCATCGTGAGTGAGAACATGCGTGCCGCGTGGGAAACAATGAAAAATGCTGGTATTAAGAAAACGGCCACAGTAAAATATGTGATCCTGTTGAACATGTGCTCCAACCCCATGGATGTGGAGCGAAAAACGGAAATGTCCAGGCGCTCGATATACAGGTGATAGAGAATGATGAGGGCCAGCATCAAGACTGCTACGGATGAGAGCGCTGCTATTTCCCACGCCGGTGAACGACAGATTCTTCGAGACACGCCAGTCCAGTCGTACTGCGCCATCAGGTAACGCCGGAGCGTCGCCATCGACTCTCGGGGTTTTGCCTCTCTCGGACAGGTGTCGGAGCAATCTCCGCAGTCGTGACAGAGCCATGGATCGAGGCTCTGGCGCACGGAGTCCTTCAATCCCAACACCACGGATTGCATGGCTTTACGAGGAAACGAAGCTGAACCGGCCGCGAGCTCGCAATCAATTGTGCAACTACCGCAATTGAAGCAACCCCGTGCGTTGAAAACACCGTATTTGCGGACTTCGGATATCAGCGAGGGCTCGGACTTCTCTAGCGAGAGTGGGAAGGATGGCGGTGCATGGTGGCGATCTGGCGAGAGCATGTGTTCGACCTCCCTCTCAACGACTCCCTGTTGCCAGATTCCACAGCTCGCGGGAATCAGAGATCCTTTTATCTTAAGACTTGTTGAATTCCACGTCAAGAAGTGGAAAAATATTTCTCGTAACTGTTGAAAATTTCAACAGGCAGTCCGGCTACCCTGTGGTGAAGGCCATCCCGCGATATCAGTTCAACAATAAGAAGGCGTAGGGGGCGCCGCAACCCGAAGTCGCGCTTCCACCCACGCGGGGAAGACTTCGGGGTTCTCCAGCCAGACCAGCATCCACTGCGCCATCTCTTCCTTCCGCGCCTTCGTTTCCGGCGCGGCGCGCGGGCTGCGCGCCTGGAAGCGGGCGCGGTCCTTGGCGCCGATCACCTGGCGGCGGCAATAGCGGGCGCGCTGGCGGTTGCCGGCCGCCATGGCTTCCGCGTAAACCTGGAGCATCTCGCGGAGCGATTGCTCGAGCTCTTCGAAGGTGTGCTGGCGAATACCGGCGTAAGGCTGCTCGAAGGGAAGGCCCGTCGCGCGCAGCAACTCGCGCAGGTAGCTCTCGGATACCGGCGCGAACCGCTGGAGCAGATCGTTCCACAGGGCTCCGGTGATGGCGGGCGGTTGCTCCGCGGCCAGATACTCGCTCAACTGCCGCTTGACGGATTTACCTCTTGCTCTTATGGGCACGGCGGAACCTGTCAGCCGCGGCTTCGTGCGCCGCGATGTTGCTGGAGAACTCGTGCGCGCCCGAGCCGCCGGGCCGCAGCACGAAATAGAGAGCGTCGATATGGTCGGGGGCGTCCACCGCGCGGAGGGAGGCGAGGCTGGGGTTGGCGATGGGCCCCGGCGGCAGGCCGGCATGGCGATAGGTGTTGTAGGGGTTGTTGCTATTCAGGTCGGACCGGTGGATGACTCCGCGATAGCGGCCATCCAGGAGCGCGGCGTAGATGGTGGTGGAGTCGCAATCGAGCTTCATCCCGAGGTGCAGGCGGTTCTCGAAGACGGCGGCGATTTTAGGGCGCTCCGCGCCCAGTTTGCTTTCCTTCTCCACCAGCGAGGCCAGCGTCACGGCGCTGTGTATGCCGGTGTTGCGGTCGAGGCTGGCCCACTCCTCGCGGAACTTCGCGGTCATGAGACGGCACAGGCCCTCCGGCGTGGTGTGGCGGCTGAGCTTGTAGGTGTCGGGAAAGAGGTAGCCTTCGAGGCTGGGAGCAAGAGGGTCCAGATCGCGGATTAGCGCGGGGTTGCGCGCCGCAGCCAGGAACCGGCTGGCTTTGAAAAGGCCGAGATCCTCGACGGCGGCGGCGATCTCGAACATGTTCCTGCCTTCTGGCACCGCCAGCTCGTAATAGAAAATGTCGCCGCGCGCGATGCGGCCGAGCACTTCCACCGGCGAGGCCGGGTGGTCGAAGCGGTACTCACCCGCCTGCAACACGCGGCCGCGCTTCACCAGGCGCGCCAGCAGGAAGTCCCAGCGGCCGCGCACCACGCCGGCTCCGGCCAGCATGCCGGCCATGGTTAAGGTGGAAGCGCCGCGCGGAATATCGACGAAGGTCTCGCCCTGGAATCCCTGGTAGGGGCTGGACAGACGGAAGGTCGGATAGCCCGCGAGCAGCAGGAGAAGAACGACTGGCCACGCGAGCCTCATAGCGAGCCTCATAGCGAATCCAGGTAGCTTTGCAGGAGGATGACGGCGGACAGGCGGTCCACGGCGGCCGCGCGTTTTTGGATGCTGATGCCGCTCGAGCGAAGCACGCGGTTGGCCTCGACGCTGGTGAGACGCTCGTCCCAGAGCTTCACGGGCAGACCGGTGCGCTTTTCGAGCGCTTGGGCGAACTCGCGCACCCAGGCGGATTGCCGGCCCTCGTCGCCCCGCATGTTGATGGGGTTGCCCATGAGGATCAGACCGACCTGCCGCTCGCGGACGAGCTGCTCGAGGGCCGCGAAGTCCGTGCGCTTGTTGGCGCGCACCAGGTTGGGCAGCCCCTGGGCGGTGATGCCCAGGGGATCGCTGATAGCCAGTCCGATGCGTCTCTTGCCCAGGTCCAGGGCCAGGATGCGGGATTGCACGGGCGTCAAATCAATTTCATTATAGACGGCGGCGTGCTACATTCGAGACAAGGCCGTCTTGCGCCGTGGCGCTGATCACCAAATCTCTCAACAGCACAACCGAGGCCGCACAGGAAGCGCGGCGCCTGGCTCAGCCGATTGTCGCGATGGGCGTGATTATTGCGATTTTGTACTTTGGGCGCATGTTCTTCATCACCTCCATCATCGCCGTGACCATCGCGTTTATTTTGGAGCCGTTCGTCGGGCTGTTGACGCGGATCCATCTTCCCCGGAGCCTGGCCAGCTTCGTGGTATGCAGCGTGGCGCTGCTGTTTCTTTACGTGTGCGGGCTGGGCGTCTACTCGCAGCTCTCCGGCCTGTACGGAGACCTGCCCAGGTATGGCCAGCGCATCGGCGATATCGTCGACGGCGTTCAACAGAAGATTTCCAACCTGGAAGAGCAGACCTACCGCATGCTGGTTCCCGCCCGGCAACGCCAGCAGGAGGAGGAGGAGCGGCTGCGCGCGCAGCAGCCGAAGGGAAAGGGCGCGAAGAAAGGGGCCGCGCCCGCTCTGCCCACCGGACCCGGCGCCATCCAGGAGGTGCGGATTCACGAGGAGCGCACGGCCATTGGCGACTACATCCAAGCGCACCTGAGCTCGTTCTACCAGATCCTGCTGATGTCTTCCTTCATTCCGTTCCTGGTGTACTTCATGCTGAGCTGGCGCGACCACATCAACCGCAGCTTCCTGCAATTGTTCCACGGCGAAGACCGGCTGATTGCCGCGCGCAGCATGCAGGGGATCGCGGATATCGTGCGCGCGTTCGTGGTGGGGAACTTTTTGCTGGGACTGCTGCTGGCCAGTCTGAGCTCGGTTGTTTTCTGGGCGATGCGCCTGCCGTACCCCCTGCTGGTGGGGCCGTTGAGCGGTTTCATGAGCCTGGTGCCGTACGTGGGTCTGCCGCTGGCCGTGATTCCGCCGTTGTTCGCGGCGCTGGGCATCAACACCGTGCCCATGTACGTCGCGGTGGTGGTGGTGGTGGCGATGTTGCACCTGATCGCGCTGAACCTGTTGTATCCCAAGATTGTGGGCGCGCGCGTGCATCTGAACCCGCTGGTGGTCACGTTTTCCCTCATGCTCTTCGGCTTTCTGTGGGATGCGCCCGGCTTGCTGCTGGCCATTCCGCTGACGGCGGCGCTCAAGGCGGTCTGCGACAACGTCAAAGGCCTGCGGCCCTTCGGAAAGTTCCTGGGCGACTGATTTCAACTCTCGGAACCCAGAGGTAGCGTGCTAGGTCTTTGTGGATGAATGTGTGAGCGCGTCCGCGCTGGTCGGGGCTTTTTGTTCCAGGGCCCCATGATCATCAACATCTCATTAGCAGTAAAACTAAATTTAGCCAGCATAATAACTTCAGTGCCGGTCTTTCCTTGACAAAGGGCATTCAATATTATAAATTTATAGCATAGACTAAATTTATGAGGCACCTGTAGAATGAGCGTTCGAAAGAAGTTCAAAAACCCATTTCGTCCTGGAGCCGGTCACATGCCTCCTTATTTGGCCGGGCGGGAGCATGAAACGAAGGAATTTCAACAACTGCTTGAACAGGACACAATCCTGGACAATCTGGTTCTCACTGGGCTGCGTGGGCTTGGCAAGACCGTTCTTCTGGAGACGTTCAAGCCGATGGCAATTCAGGATGGGTGGTTCTGGGCTGGCACTGATCTGTCGGAATCTACCAGCATCAGCGAAGAGAATATGGCGCTGCGGCTTCTCACCGACCTTTCTGTGGTGACAAGCTCAATCGTCATTGCTATGGCTACTCCGAAAAAGGCTGGGTTTACGGAAGCAAAGGCAAAACCGATCACCATGGATTACGCGTCTCTCAAGACTCTCTATAACGCTACCCCGGGTCTCGTATCCGATAAACTCAAGCATGTTCTTGAAAGCGTGTGGTCCCATGTGGACGGGCTCGGCAGAAAAGGTATCATCTTCGCCTATGATGAGGCGCAGAATCTCGCCGATCATGCAACGAAAGATCAATTCCCGTTGTCGCTCCTGTTAGACGTTTTTCAGTCTCTTCAGCGAAAGGGGTTTAGATACATGCTGGCCCTCACCGGACTGCCTACGCTGTTTCCGAAGCTCGTGGAAGCACGTACCTTTGCCGAACGCATGTTTCACGTCGTTTTTCTGAGTCCTCTGACCGAAAAGGAGACTACAGAAGCGATCCGAAAACCGACCCAAAAGGAAAGCTGTCCGGAGTTTTCAGAGAGATCCATTAAGACCATCTGGACAATCACGAAGGGCTACCCGTACTTCGTGCAATACGTATGCCGTGAGGTGTTTGACGTTTGGGTGCAGGCTACGGATACCGATCAGGAAAGACTGCCAATCGTCCCGGTAAAGGAGATTATGAGGAAGCTGGACTCGGACTTTTTCGCTGGGCGTTGGGCTAAGTCTACAGACCGGCAGCGGGATTTGCTGCGTATAATCGCAAGCCTCCCGGATTGCGACTCGGAGTTCACCGTACAGGGAGTAGTCGAGGCTGCGATGAACCGCGCTTTGGAAAGATCATTCAGCAGTAGCCACGTGAATCAGATGCTAGCTTCACTTTCTGACGCCGGATTGATCTACAAGAACCGCCATGGTCGATACTCGTTTGCCGTTCCCCTTTTAGGGGATTTCATCCGACGCCAGCAGCAAGAAGCTCATGGGAGTTCCGCAGAGTGATCCATTGGCGGCCAGCTTTTCCGAGGACCACCGCCAGATCAGGCAGACAGATTTGACGCACTACACCCGGCCCCCGCAAGTCCGCTACCTGCTAGACTCGAATTCTCGGCACATGGCGGCAATTCCGGAATCGGCAAGACTCTTCATGGCGGGGACCGTCGAGCGGGCCCGCAAACTGAAAAAGACCATCGTATTTCCGGAGGGAGGCGACGCGCGCGTGCTCCAAGCCGCGGCGCGGCTGGCGCGCGAGGGCGTGGTGCGGCCGGTGCTGATCGGCCCCCAGCCCGCGAACGCGCCGGAGGGCGTGGCCTTCGCCGACCCGCCGGATTCCCCGCTGCTCGCGAAGTACGCCGCGCTGTACTACGAGCGCCGGCGGGCCAAAGGCGTCACCCAAGTCGAGGCGGCCGAAATCGCCGGGAAACCGCTCTACTTCGCCGCCCTGATGGTGGCGGCGGGCGACGCCGATGGCAGCGTGGGCGGCGCGGCCAACAGCACCGCGGAAACGGTGCGCGCGGCGCTCCACTGCGTCGGGCCGCATCCGCGCGCGAGGCTGGTATCGGGCGTCTTCATCATGGCGCTCCAGGACCGCTCGCAGGGACACAACGGGCTGATGGCGTTCGCGGATTGCGCGGTGGTGATCGATCCCACGTCGATCGAGCTTGCGGACATCGCCATCGCCACGGCCGAGAGCACGCGCGTCCTGCTCCATACCGAGCCGGTGGTGGCCCTGCTCAGCTTCTCGACCAAAGGCAGCGCCAAGCACCCGCAGGTGGACACGGTGGTGGAAGCGCTGGAAATGTTGCGGGCGCGCGAGCCGGATCTGAAGGTGGACGGCGAACTGCAGGCCGACGCCGCCGTGTCGGAGCTGGTGGGCCAATCGAAAGCGCCGGGATCGAAGGCGGCGGGACGCGCCAACACGCTCATATTTCCGAACCTGGCCGCGGCCAACATCGGGTACAAGCTGCTGGAGCGGCTGGGCGGCGCCGCGGCCATCGGGCCGTTCCTCCAGGGACTGGCGAAGCCCGCCAACGACCTTTCACGAGGCTGCTCGGCGGAAGACATTTTCAACGTGGCGGTGGTGACGGCGTTGCAGTCGGAGACGGCGTAATGCCATGCTGCCGTTCCGGCTGGTGTTTCACGAACAGTACGACTTACATCTCGGAAACCACGTCTTTCCCTCGAAAAAATACGCGTGGCTGTACGACCGGCTGATTCGCACACGGTTCGCCACTGCCGAGGATTTCGCGGCGCCGGAGCCGGCGGCGGACGAGGATATCCTGCTGGTGCACGATCCAGAGTGGGTTGCGAAACTGAGAAGCGGCACACTCACCTACCAGGATATTCTGCGCCTGGAAATCCCTTATTCCCGGCAGATGGTGGAGGCCTTCTGGCTGGCGGCGGGCGGCACCATGCTGGCGGCGCGCCTGGCTCTCGAATGGGGCGTGGGGTTCAACATAGGCGGCGGATTCCATCATGCGTTTCCGGACCACGGCGAGGGGTTCTGCGCCATCAACGATATGGCGGTGGCTATCCGGCGGTTGCAGCGCGACGGCGCCATCCGGCGCGCCATGGTGGTGGATTGCGATGTCCACCACGGCAACGGCACCGCGGCGATTTTCGCCGGCGACCATTCGGTGTTCACGCTCTCGATTCACCAGTTCAAGAATTATCCCAGCGAGAAGCCTCCCTCGAGCCTGGACATTCATTTGCCGGACGGGGTTGGCGATGCGGAGTATCTTCACCGGCTGGGGGACGGCTACCGCGCGGCGCTGGCGATGTTCCAGCCGGAGTTGGTGATGTACGTGGCGGGCGCGGATCCATTCTATGCGGACCAGTTGGGCGGGTTGTCGCTCACATTTGAGGGGCTGAAGGAGCGGGACCGGCTGGTGATCTGGACGGCGCTCGCTCGCGGGATTCCGGTAGCCATCGTGCTGGCGGGCGGGTACGCGGAGAGCGTGGAAGACACCATCACGATTCACGCCAATACCGCGGCGGTGGCCAAGGAAGTGGTGGAGAAGGCGTGGACGGGGGCCGGGGGCCAGGGGCTGGGGGCCGGGGACCCGTGACAGCTCGCATGAGACTACAATGGTTACATGGTTAAGACGTTACGCGAGAGTAAGGCCAAGCTGTCGGAACTCGTGGAGAGGGCCAGTCGCGGGGAAGATGTCCTGATCACCGTGCGCGGCAGGGTGAGAGCGCGCCTCACCAGCGTGGAGGCCTCCCCCGCTGGCTTCGATGGCCGCGCGTGGGTGCGCGGGTTGCGCACGCACCAAGAGTCCATCGCCGTCCGAAAAAAGCCGAGACTCACCATCGAGCGAATTCTGGAGGAGCAGCGCGAGGACCGGGTCTGAGCTGTGGACTATTGGGACACTTCCGCGCTGTTCAAGCTCTACATCCCGGAGGACGATTCCGGCTATTTCCTGGACTTCGTCGTCTCATCAGACCAGCCGATCATGTGCTCCACAATTGGTGTGGCCGAGATGCTCTGCGCGCTCTGCCGGAGAGAATCCGCTGGTGATCTGAAGACCGGCGGCGCCCTCGCCACGTATCGGAGGTTTCTCGGCGATTGCAGAGATGGCCGGATCGTGCGGGTCCCTTGCGGCGAACAGGTAATCACGGCCGCGGAAGAGATCATCGGGCTGGCTTTTCGACGGCCGCGGCCAGTGATGCTCCGGAGCCTGGATGCGATTCATGTGGCTTCGGCGGTGACCGCCCGGGCGAGGGTCATGGTGTCAACCGACACCCGGCTGAGGGAGGTGGCGGCGATGGCGAAGTTGAAGCTGGCGCCATGACACTATGGCCCGCCTGTGCAGCCTGGTGGTGCCCGAGAAACGCCGTGAGACAAGGAAGCAGGGAGGGGCCGCTTCACGGGCAGGACCTTTCCCACCTCAGGCTTCAGCGGTGGTCACTGCGCGAGCACCTTCGGTTCCTGCTGACGTGTTCGAAGTGGGCCGCTTGACGGCGATCACTGCTCGTTCGGTGCGCGACGGCCCGCTCACCGCATTCTTCGCAGCGACAATCTTTTTCGCCCGTCTCCGCCGCCTCCACCGCTGAGATTCGGCGCGACCCAAGCTTGGCCCATCTAGCAAGTGGCATGTCCTAATAATACGGCGGGCCGTGGCGGTTCACGAATAGGTTGCCGTTTCTCGCTCAATGTGCGTCTCTGTTTTCGCGCACCACCGTCGGAGGCGGGACCGGCGGGACCTACGCCGGTGGGACCTACGCCGGTGGGACCTACGCCGGTGGGACCTACGCCGGTGGGACCTACGCCGGTTGCCAGAGACTTCCGGGTGCGCTATTCTAAAAGCTCGAACACTTTGTAAGGACTCGATTTAGCAAAGATGGCCAACACTTATTCCGCGCTCAAGCGGGTGCGCCAAACCGAACGGCGCACGGAATACAACCGGAAGAACAAGACCCGCCTCCGTCACCAGATCCGCGCGATACGGCGCGCGATCCTCGCCAAAGATGCCAAGGCCGCGGCGGAACTGCTTCCGAAGACCTTTTCGGTTATCGACCGTTCGGCGAAAAGCGGGATCATCAAGAAGAATACCGCGGCGCGGTATAAGTCGAAGCTGCAACAAAGAGTGAAGGCGCTCTTACCCCACTAGCTGCAAAATAAACTTCTCCATGACGATCCGGTCGTCCGGCCGGGCGTCGCGGAGGCCTTTGTCGGCGTTGTAGATCAGGGTCATGGCGCGCTCCAGATGCGGTTGGCTGAATTTGGTGGCCGTCTGGCAGACCTGCTCGGCGCGCGATCCCCACATCGGCACACCCAGGCGCGAGAAGTGTCCCAGAACCTGCTGCGAACTCTTCAGGCCGGCCTCGCGAGCCACCAGCGCCATGCGGAATTGCGTGGAGAGGAACGCCAGCGCGAGCGGGAGGTACTCGCCTTCGCGCGTCAAGGTGTCGAGGAACTCGAGGGCGCGGGCGCGGTCGCGGCGGCCCAGCGCGTTCACCAGGGCGAAGATGGTGGTGACCCGCGCATCCGGCACCAGGGCGGCGATGTCGTCGACTCCCACCACGCGGCTTCCGGCGTAGAGCGCCAGTTTTTCAATCTCGACGGCGATGCGGGCGACGTCGGCGCCGAGGGCCTCCACCAGCAGATCGAGCGCCGCGGGATCGACGCGGAAACCGGCGCGCCGCGCCAGCGCTTCGGCTTCGGCGCGGGCCTCATGGCTGGGAAACCGGCGGAGCTCGACGAGGTCGGGGATGGCGCTGTAGAACTTGCGGACGCGCTCCTGCTTGCGTTTGTCGTCGCCTTCGAAATCGTAGCGGATGGCTTCGAAGACCAGCAGGACACCGGGCGTGGGGTCCTTCATATACTCGACGAGCGGGGTGGCATCGCCGGAAGCAGGCTCGCCTTCGGAATCTTCCTCGAACCGGCCGCGCGGCAGGGCGGCTTCGGCGTTGACTACCCAGATGAGACGCTCGGCGGCAAACAGAGAGAGCCCGCGGGCGTCGTCGAGGACTTCGGCGAGGGCCATCCGCGCAAGGTCGTGCTCCGTGACGGCGCCTTCGGGCACAGTTGCGAGGAGCGCTTCCTTCAAGCGGAGGCGCTGGTAGGCTTCGGGGCCGAGCAGGAGGACGGCGGGCGGCGCAGGTCCCTTTTTCACCCTGGAAAGAAACTGCCCGGGAATCACGTCTAGAACCCCTCCAGAATGGCGGTGACGGCGCTGCGGGCAACGTCGCGGCTGAGACGCTGCATGGCGGTTCCGCTTTCGTCGAAATAGGCCGCGGGGTCGACGGAGATCTCGTAGCGCTCGCGGAATTCGACGCCCAAGCGCGAGAAGAGAACCTTCTTGGTGGCGCGGTCGGTCAGGGTCAGACGCAGGGTGACCACGACTTGCGCGGCCGTGGCGCGGCCGGAAACAGGATCGTTCACCGTGGGGAAGAAGGCGAAGTTGGTCACCGCGCCCTCCAGCACCGCGTCGGCCTGGTTGGGGTCCGCCACGATGGCGTAGCGCGTGCGGGAGAGGAACTCGCGGGTGATGTCCGCGGGCAGCAGGCGGGCGAGCTGGTAGCGCACGGTGATATTGCCGAACGCCGGGATGGCGATGGTCTTGATGTTCTTCGGCATCAGATCGCCGTGGCCGGCGACGTGATAGCCGCAGCCGGGCGCAAAAAGCGCTCCGGTGAACGCGATGGCCAGCGGAACGAGTTTGGTCATGTGAGTTGCCGCGCTACAGCGACGGCGTTTTCGGCGGCCAAACGGAGGTTGTCCGCCACCAGCCAGAACCAGCAGGCTTGGGGATTGTTGCGGTCGGGCGCGATGGCGCCCACGGCGATGCCACCCTGGCCCGCATGACCGACGTTGGTGGGCGGCTCGAATTCACCTCCCCGCACTTCGATGGAACCGGTCACGAGGCCGCTCTCCAGCGCTTCGACGCCGGGGTGGGCGTAGAATTCCACCCATGCGGAGAAGCTGTAGCCGTGGAACACCGGCGCCTGCACCAGGCGGAGCGACGGCATGGGCGCGCCCTCGCCCTCGCCGGGCAGGCCGAGCAGCGTGGCCAGGTGGTGTTCGATGCGCAACTCGGAATCCTCGAGCGCGGTGGGGGCCTCTTCGCCATACTGGGCGAGCAGGTTGAAGCCGAGCTGCGTGTCGAAGATGGCCCGCGGGAGGGTCTTGAACGAGAGCAGGCTGATGGTTTGCTGCTGGAGTTCTTCCACGCCGGGCATGCCGTGCTCGCTGGCGGGAGCGAACACCTGGATGACGGAGCGGCGGATGGGGTCGTGCGCCTGAAGCCGGCGGAGAAACAGCGCGAGAGCGATGGCGGCGGGATGCGCGACGACGTGCACGGCGGAAACGCCGGGTTCTTCGGGCTCGGCTTCGACCAGCGGCGCGCGCAGGCGGGCGTTGGGGCGTTCCTCGGCGGCGCCGGTCAGGTCGATGATGGCAGCGCCGGGTTGCTGGTCCAGCAGCTCGAGCGCCTGGCGGCTGGATTCCGCGGATCCAGCCAGGAAGACCGCGCGCGCGCCGGCGAGGCTCTCGGCATCGAGACCGCCGACGAGGGCAGGCTCGTCGCCAACCAGCGTGAGTTTGCCGGGCTGCTCGCCGAGGGCGGCAATCAGGCGGAGTTCAAGAGCGGGCGAGGAGGTGGCGGCGAGGTCGCGGATTTCGCGGCCGAGGAGAGATTCGCTGCCGATGAGCGCGAAGGTCATCGGACGCGCCTGAGACGGCGGCGAACGATGCCGCCGATGCGGATTGCGATGCCGCTCGCGACGTAGGCGGAGGCCATGGCCAAAAGCACGGGCTGCGGCCAGTTCCAAATGCCGTAAATCAGCCCGCCCAGCAGGATGAAAAGCAGAGGAGTGTAAGGCTTGTTGAGGTTGATGCCTTTGAAGCTGTAGTAGCGCCAGGTGCACACCATCAGGAAGCCCAGCAGCACCAGCAGCGCCAGCCAGGCCACGGAAAGGGGCCACCAGGCAAGCGGCTGGCCGCCGAAGGCGAAAACCACCGCGGCCACCATGCCGGCGGCGGCGGGGATGGGCAGGCCGACGAAGTACTTGCGGTCGGGGTGGCCGGGGTTCCTGGGAACGGGGTTCTTCTGAACGTTGAAGCGCGCCAGGCGGGCGGCGCCGCACAGCAGAAAAAGAAACGCGATGAAATAGCCGGCCCTGAAAAGATGACTGCGGATGCTCTCCGCGAGGGAGGTGTCGACAAACTGCACGCCCCAGGCGAAGGCCAGGACGGCGGGCGCAATGCCGAAGCTGATGACGTCGGCGAGGGAATCCATCTCGCGGCCGAAATCGCTGGTGGTATTGGTCATGCGGGCGATGCGGCCGTCGAGGCCATCCAGGAACACGGCGGCGCCAATAGCTTCGGCGGCGATGGTGAAATGCTCCGACGCGCCGGCGGCGCCGGATGCCGCCAGCATGGCGCCATGGAAGGAACGCAGGATGGAGAGATAGCCGAGGAAGATATTGCCCGCCGTGAACAGCGTGGGGAGCGCGTAAGCCACCCTCCGGGGCCGGCGCTCGGGAGAGCGCGGGTCAATCAGCCGGTCTCTAAGTCCCATGCGCCTGCCCTCCCTCCCGGCGGCGCGCGATGACGCTCGAGCCGGCGGCGACGCGCATGCCGGGCCGCACCGCGATTTCCCATTCGGGGCCGAAGAGGACGTCGACGCGCGAGCCGAACTTGATGAGGCCCACTCGTTCGCCCGTGGAAACGCGGTCGCCGGGCTTCTTGTCGAAGACGATGCGGCGCGCGATCAGGCCGGCGATCTGCTTGAAAACCACGCGGGAGCCCGATCCCTCGACGGTGACGATGTTCTGCTCGTTTTCGGTGGAACAGGCTTCGCGGCTGGCCACGTGAAACCGCCCCTGGTGGTACTCGACGGCGGTGATCGCGCCGCCGATTGGAGCGCGGTTGACGTGAACGTCGAAAATGTTCAAGAAGATGCTGACGCGGTTGACCGCGGGGCCTTCGGGTCTAACGGCGACCACTCTGCCGTCGGCGGGGGCGACGGCCACGGGGCCGGCGGGAATGGCACGCTCCGGGTCGCGGAAGAAATACAGGCAGAAGGCCGCCAGGAGCCACAGCGGCGCGGCGAACCAGGGGCCGGCCAGCCAGCGGACCAGGAAGCCCGCGCCGGCCAGAGCGGCCGCGTAGTAGATGCCGTCGATGACGATCACGAAGCTACCATTTTCACACAGGCGGGCAGTGGGCAAGGGGGTTAAGAACTGGCGCAAGTGAAGTACGGTCATACGAATTCTCCGTGTGGCCTGGGAAGCGCGTGTTTACGGAACGAAGCCATTTGACAGCCGATGTGGAAAATGACGGAACGAACCCAATTTGTGATTAACGGATTCATAATCAGCAGGTTGCTGGCATTGCGAGGCGACGGTGGCTTAGCTGCGGCAGCGAAGTACACTCGTGCGATCACGCGTAGCCTCGGCGTCGTCTTGGCAGCGCGTGATTTGCGGAACGAAGCCATTTGGGAGCCTAAGCGGAAAATGGCGAAACGAACCCAATTTGTGATTAACCACTTCATAATCAATAGCCTGCCGCCATTGTGAGGCCACGGTAACATAGCCAACGCCAGTGAAGTACAATCGTGCGACATGCGTATTTTCGGCGTCGCCTTGGCAGCGCGCGATTACGGAACGAAGCCATTTGGCAGCCGATGCGGAAAATGACGGAACGAACCCAATTTCTCATTAACAGGCGACCAGCCGAAAAACCCAACAACAAACAGGAATGCATGTTGCACGGCGGTTCCGGCGCATGAGACGGCGAGAACGCCACCACCTCCAGTGTAGCGCGGCATGGGTTGGGTTTGAGGGTAAGTGGCTGATTCGATGGGGACAAATAGCTGTGACTCAAAAAGGTTTGCTCGGTTTCGCGGCGCCCGAAATCCGGGAGTAGGAAGGGCGTGAGGGCGGCAGCAGTCACCGGAAGCAGGCTAGGTGGACCGATGCCGGTGAATCCCAAAGCGAGGATTGGATCCGGAACGCGTCAAGGCTGTTCGCCAGAACTCAAGATCTGTGCCCTCAGTTCGAGCCGGCGGGCGTCGTTCATCGCCAGGAGTTGGACCGTGGCGCGCCCGACGGGGGTGATTCCTATGATTCGCTCGCTTTGCAGGATGAAATGCTCGGCCCAGTGGTTGCTCCGAGGGTGAAAGAGCGGAACCACCTCGCGTGTTACTGGGTCGATTGCCGTCAGGTTCGGCCCCTTGCGAAGGTTACACCGATGGCATGCCAGCGCCAGGTTGCTGGCATCGTCCGGCCCGCCATGCTGTTTGGCGACGATGTGTTCAACGTGATGGGTGAGATCGCAGTGTTCCTGGCGGAGCAGGCAGTACTCGCAACGGCCGGTTGCCCGCCGCCGCACGAAGTCTCGCGTGGCAGCATCCATCGGGTCACATGCAAGTCGGGCGCAGGTGTTGGCGGGCCTTGACCTTGAGGATTGAGATGAAGTCCGCGGCGTTGATCAACGCCTCATATTCGGCGGCTTCGTCGCTGGTAAGTACGCCGTCATTGGCCCGTTCGGCCAGCGTGTCAATGCGCTGCTGCACAGGCGGAGAGACGCGCAATTCGACAACGCGGCGGGCCGACTCGGCGTCCAGGCAGCGGCCCAAGGGGTCCAGGAAACCGTCGAGCACGGTGGCGGCGCTCATGCTCTTACGATACCACGGAGGCTCCAGATACATTCTCGCGAGCGTGGGGGACGTGGTACGAAACAGCGACCGCGAAGCGGTTTAGTGCAAGCGGTATCGCGCGGCCCGCGCCGACGAACGGCCGATCTGGTACTCCCTTGAAGACAAGAGGCATTGATATCTTTACAAAAGGCCCGGTTTAGCCTAAGATCAAACCAGACTCATCTACCACGTGTAGAAAGAGATTGATCGCCGCTCGGAAACGGGCGGCGGTTGTGTTTTGGGGTCCTGCGAGGTCCACCCGGGCATTGTGCCTCCTTTTCCTGCAACGCTTCTCTATAGCAGTTCCCTGATCTGCTCCGCGATCTTCTTGATGGGTTTTGAGTCGAGGCCGCCGCGCTCGTCGTCCTCCGACGTGAAGAGATTCACGTCGACGACGAACCCCGCTTGTTCGTAGTCCTTCTTCCGCCTTTCCCAGCCCTTTCGGTAATCCTCCCGGCTCATCATGCCGAGATGCTCCCAAACAATCCGGTCCCCAGCAGGGTCTGTGAAGGAGAAATCGGGATGGATGGGCGGCGCTCCTTCTTTGAGCTCCAGCGCCTGCTCGTATTCGTACTGGACGCCCAGATGGAAGAGCATGTTGGCAATCACCAGTTCTGACTTGCTGCGCACCAAGTGCCCCTTCTCCGTCGTGTGAATCAGGTGCTCGGCGTACGGGATCTGGTCCATCCGCTCACGAACCACGGCCGCGAACAGATTCGTGTTCCTTCTCGCGGTGTCCGATTTGTCGCGGAAGTCGTTGAGCCGTGAAGCCGTCTGTCCTTCGACCAGCAGCACCATCTGCTTTCGAGACCGCGTCAAAGCCGTGTAAAGCAGCTCTCGGGTCAGGTTGAAGCAGTGCTGCGGGACGACGACAAGCACCATCTCAAAGTCGCTGCCCTGCGCCTTATGGACGGTCAGGGCGTATGCGAGCTCTAGCGGGCCACTACCGTCATCGAAATCGCGCCACGAGTAACCAAAGGTCATGGAGCGGCGCCCAGCGAAGACGACGTTCAGAAAGTCTTTCACCTTGGCTGGGTTGACGACCCCGACCTCACCATTGGCCAGGTAAACATCCTCTTCAACAGCCCGTGTCAACCAGTTGTATCCGTTGCGGTATTCGTTCCAGACCTGGATCACCTTGTCGCGTGCCACAATCTCTTCGTCGCCAAGGCGGGTCGTTCTCCATTTGCCATTACCGACCCTTGCCATCTGCAGTTCGGCTGCACGGAAGTGGTGCTGGACCCACCGGTTCAATTCATGGACGCCATGGGAATGCATCCGAACGGGGGACAGGATCTGGAACCTCTCGGCTCCGTCTGGCCTCTCAACCTCCACCCACCCCTTTTCCCCGATGCCCAGAGCCAGGTTGAAGCGAGCGATATCCGTCTCTGAGGTCAGCGCCAGGTGTTTCTGGAGCTGGCCAAGGATCTCTCGGTGCAGTTCCTCCGGCGTCTTCCAGAAGCAGACCTCCAGGTCGTTCAACTTCTTGCCGTTTTCCAGGTCCACGAGGATTCGATCCGCATCAACTAGCGATGGGCCGGACGCGAACAACGCCGCTAACCGGAGAGCGTCCGATGGGCCGCCGGCCGCGGCGCGTACTTCCACCGTCAGCTCCGCGAGAGCTGCGGCGAGGGCCTTGGTCTGTTCGTCCTTACTTTCGCTGCATTGGCGAAGAAAACCCACGAGGTCCGCAAACGGTCGCCCAGGACCGATTGGGGGAAGCTGGTTCGGGTCTCCCACCAGGATGATTCGCTGGACGTGAGCCTGGTCCAGCGCCTCAAACACTGCCAGAAGATCGTCGATGGTCAGCATCGAGCACTCGTCGATAACCACCGTCTTCTCGACTCTGTAAGGCTTGCCTTTCTCGGGGTCCTTCGGTTGGAAAAGGACGCGCTGTCTCTCGGCGTCGTATCGCGTCCGCTGATTCAAGAACTGCGCGACTGTCTGCGCGTCGGCGCCGGTGGCGCGGCCGAGGCGGACACGGGCTTTCCCGGTGGGCGCGAGGAGGAGAATACGCTGGCGGCCCAGAGTCCCACTCCGGAAGAGCGCTCCCATGACAGATGTTTTTCCGGTGCCCGCTTTGCCCACCAGCACCGTAAGCTTGCGCTCTACCAGCCTCGCAACCGCCTGCGACTGTTCCGCGAGCGCGGCAAGATGCCGCGGATTCTTGCTGTCAACCGTGCCTCCGGAATCGTCGATTGCCTTTACCAGCAGCTTCTGCCATGGCTCCGGAATGCCCTCCAGCGGTTTTGCGCAGCGCTGCCGGAGGATCTTGCTGAGCCGTTCTTCGCGGCGCTTCATTTCCGTGAGTTGAACCGCAGAAATCTGCTCACTGCCACCCGGCCGCTTCGGAACGTCGAGAACCTCGACAGTTCCCGTCAAATTCTCCCGGTGCGCCCGAAGCCAATCTCCGCTGATTTCGCAGGCTGCCGAGAGGGGCAGCCGGTTCACCCTATCAATCGCCTCGGCAGCACTGAGGAGCGCGTCACCATTGTCGCCGGCGCGTCTTAGAACCGCCACAAGGCCCGCCCGGACACGCCGGAAATCGGCGGGCGAATCCACGCCGGAAGGCTTCGGGACCGGGTGCTTTGCAGCGATTGTAGGATCAGGCATTAGTCCCTGATCAATCGTGCCAATGGTCACGGGCAGCTCGCCGGCGCCGCCGAGATCGTCTTCCGCGATTCTGTAAGGGTTGGCCACCACCTCGGCGTCTGAAACCGGTTTTGCCGTTGCCCGGCTTCTGTCGCGCTCGTTAAACCAGCGTTTGGCCTGCTTCGGAGCCAGGTCGAAACGCGAGAGTAGCTTGAGCAGCGCGCGCCGCTCCTCGGTGAGGTTCGCCCAGAGAGGGCGGACGGCATCGAGATCCGCTTTGTACGCCGCGCTTGGAGGCTTCTTCTTCCCTCGAAGAACTCCATCCAAAACAGGCCAGGGATCGTCACTTGCACCATACGCTTCCTGCGCGCGAAGGTCGAGGCACAGGGCTGTGCCCAGCCGCAGACCAAGAGCTTCGAGCGCGGACCCGACGCCGGGGAAGGCGCCCCGATCCCGCCAGGCCGCGCTGATCTGGGCATTCAGCCACTCCTCCCGCTTTGCCCAGGGGCCTCTTGCAATCCCGTGCGCCTTAATCCGGCGAACCGATTGGAGGCAGCTTTTTAAGGTAGTGAGGGCCACACTTGGCTTCACCAGTTCGGAAGCGTAGGAGAAATCACGTTGATGCTCCTCGTTGGCGGCGACAACGATCTCTTGCAGCAGCGCAGCCCGGCGGTCGTCTTCCTTCTCGTCGCCGGTCGGTTCCAGATAATCGTGGTAGGGGAGGAGGAATCCTTCGTGACCATTCGGACGGACCGAGTGCCGGATCAATCGATCCCACATGGGGTACGAGTCGCGCCTCGAGCTCTCGTACCGCCGCAGTTGATCGATCTTCGTGAGGCGGCCAATGCCAACGATTAGACGCGCGATCTGCTCACCGACGGGGTGCCCGGCTTTGCAGTAGAACAGAACGAGGGGCTCCCCTTCGTGAAGGCGTTTATCGAAAAACAGCTCGACCAGCGCCTCCTGGCGTGCGCGCCCAAACACCCAGCTAGTAGGAAATGGCGGCTCCTCGTCTGGAGGGAGCTGCTCCGAAAGACTCTCTTGAATCGCCTTCTGGCTGCCTTTCAACAGCCACCAGAAAGGAACTGCAAAGGTGGAATAGGGGGGGACCGGGACGCTGGTCGGTTTCAGGTGGCCATGCGTTGAAGATGCCGTCGGGATGTCCTTGTACGGATGCTCGAAGAGGCGGACCCACTCCTTCTCGTTCATGAAGGCGCCGGACTCGGCCTTGCACGGTGGAAGTTCGGTAGCTGCCAGTGTAGAAAAGCTACAACCGCTGAGGACCTGCTCCTTCTCCGGAACCTTCTCTTGACGGATGCGGTCGAGGGACGCGCAGAACGCGTTCTCGCAGGGCGAGTGGCACACGGAGCCGTTCCAACGGCTATCGTGCCATGCGACGCGGAGTGAGAGATGAAACATGAGGATTCGCCTCAGGCCCCTACGCTTCCGACAAGGGGCCAGCCCCCGTGCTGATCGATTACCTTGTCGATCTCCTTCATCAAGCGGATGGTTTCGGAGATGGCGATGACGATGCGGTGGTAGTGCTCAATGTCGTCCTTCGAGAGGGTGCGGCCCTTCCGGTCTTTGAGCCACTTCTCGCAGACCTGATAGCCGCCCACTTGGAAGTTCCATACCGCCTCCGGCACGCCGGCAAAGCCATTGGTTTGCTCCTTGTCAACCCAGACCGTGCCACGGGACCACGATACCTTCTCTACTTCGGGACCTGGGCTCCCTACGAAGCGGGTGAGGCGTTTGTCCAGTTTCGGCGATTCCATGAGGTGCAGCGCTACGAGTTCGCCGCCCATGCCGGCCAAGGCAAGGAAGAGCTCCAGGTCTCCGGTCAACGGCAGGCGCGGAAAATCTATCTTCAGGAATTCTGCGTAGCGGTTCCGGTATCCGGGACTGTGGAGGACCGCGTAGATGTAATGGAAAACGTCTTCTGGCGTCAGTTCGGACGGCAGCCCCGTAGTCCCGTTTTGTTGCAGGCCTAATTCGTCCGCGAGCGAAAGCAAAAACTGCTGGCTGAAGTTTGTTCGCGCGTCCATCTGGAGATCCGAAGTCGCTGGACGAAGATAAAGGGGGAAAACAAAAGCGTTGTTGGAGGTCTTGGATGAGAGCAGGATCACTTCAGAAAGGGTATTGCTCACCAATACGTGGTGAAAGTTCTCACCCTTCGTCATCCTGGACGTTATTAGCGCGAGATTCTTGCCACCGACCATGTGCTGCATGACGGGCCATGCCATGCCCCAAATCAGAGACTCGTGGTAAAAGACGTGGCGCACGTCGAACGGCCTATACAGCACACGCCGGACGCATTGGCGGAGATCCTTCACGCCCGCAATCCGGGCACGCGCACGACTGATGTTCCAGCCCTTCTTTATGGGGATGCCAAGGGCGGTACAGGTGGCACTGTCGTCGAGCCGGGAATCACGAAATGCCTTTGCCCGCTCTATGATCGGTCCGGGCGAGAAATCCAAGACGTACGAGTCGCGGGCCGTAATCATGCCAATGCTATACAGGGGAAAAATCTCCGTCACCCGCGGCCACCGGGTGTATTCGCGGGCTCCGTGCTGGGAAATCGCACGGAAATGGAATTGATCCGGCTCGCAGGTGATGTCCTGCCAGTGGTGGCTCCCGCAAGTGCGCGAGAGCAGGAACGGATACTTCTGAGCCTCTCTACTACCCCAGAGATCACTTTTCCGAATCTGGTTGTCTGTAACGGCCCTGGTGCCTTTCACGCCAACGCAAATGGCGACGCCGGCATCCTTGATATCGAACACGTTTTGGTCATCCGACCCATCTGGAGCCCTCTCGCCACGATTTACGTTTCCGTGAAGGTCCAGAACCCAGATGCGTATGAAGCTGGCAAGCAGTGATCTGCGCACACCGCGAAGTGTTGGATTATCAATGAATCCGTGGTTGCAGATCATCCCGCAGATTCCTGTGCCGGTGTTGGCTAGACGATCCTCCGCGAACGCGAGGAACTTGATGTAATCGTCCTGAAGATTTTTCTCGAGTTGCAGCGCGCCCCGTTCGTTTAGTCGGACACCATCGATGAACTTGAATCTTGTGACCAATTGCCGTGCCTGATCAGTGAGGTTTGCGGATAACCCTGAATACGGCGGATTCCCTACAACGACGGTGAATCGTTGGTAACGTTTTATGGCGTTGACGGCCTGGGCCTCGTGGGCGAGAGCGGGTGCCAATTCCTCAAACTCCTGCTGCTTCTTATCGTCGCTCGGGGGTTCCAGGCTATTCGTCAGGTAGATGCGGGCGCGCGCGTCGATACCGAACCGGTACCCGGTCTCATAGAGCTTCAGACCAAGTTTCATGTGGGCGATGGCATACGGAGCCATCATCAATTCGTAGCCGTGAATACGTGGAAGGAGATGCTTGGGGACGTAGGTGTTCCAGGCGGCATGCCGTTGCGCTTCGTCAAGGCCTTGGTTCTTCCACTTGGTGACAAGCGTGCGATGGATGACGTCGATGATCTCGACTAGGAACGTGGCGGTACCGACTGCGGGATCAAGGACAACCACGAACGGATCAGAGGGCTTGACACGCGGGGGGACCGTCAGGCCGGGATGCTTTGCGACCATCTCGCCCCAGGTAACCGTCGAGGCCAAGCCGTCCTCGATGCCGAAGTCCGTCTGCAACAGTTCGTGCACGCTGCGCACGATAAATGAGACAACTGGACGCGGGGTGTAAAAAACGCCGCGCTGCGCGCGCTTCTTCGGGTCGTACTCCTTCAGGAACAGTTCGTAGAAGTGAACGACCGGGTCCTCCTGGGGGTTCTTGTCGCCGAAGTCCCGAAGGACCGCCTCCATGTCGGCATCACGGAGGGCTTGAACCACGTCGTTGATGCCCAGTTCGTCGAAGTCAATCGACCCCTTGCGCCCACCCACCGTTAGGAACTGCGACAGAAGGTCTTGCAGAAACGGGTTTGTCACAGGGACCATGTCCCTTATGTTCTCCGCAACCAAGCCCATGGGTCTGGAGACACGGGCGGAGAGCAGGCCATAGGTGATGGTCTGCGCGTACATATCAGCAAAGTCGTCCTCGGATAGGTCGTGTATCAGCGCTTCGCGGAAAGCGGTCATGAGCTTGCGGACCGGCCCCTTGTCCGATTCGATGGCCAGTACCCGGTTGACACGCTTCCGAATTGCGGCGGCGAGCTCGGCCATTCGAACCGCCAAGTCTCGGGAAGTCGTGATTACCTCACGGTATTTGAGGGTAAACGCGCCGGACCACCTTTGTCGCCATGCCGTTGCATCGCTCGCGTCCCGCGGCCACCGGAGCTTCTCCCGGAGAACCTCATCAGCGTGGGCCAGATGGAGGACTGTGTCCTCGTCGTCCCAACCCAGAACCCGGAGAGTCGGCAGATCTCCGTTCTCCTCATCCTCAAAGAAGTTGGCGAGAGTGATATCGCGATGGTCGGCCTCACCATACGCGGAGATGAACAACAGGTCGTGGCGCTGCCATGCCGCCTGCTGTGACTTGTTCGCGGACTGGCGCTTCTTGATCACGAGCGCGCGGAGAATTCGGCGGAGAACGACCACCGGCAGCCGTTTGGGCTCGAAATTCACGAAGAAGATTCCCCACGGCTGGCCGCTGGTGAGGGGGCGGAGCTGCTTGATCTCCTTGACCTTCACCGCGGACTTCGCGTCGAGACCGAGTTCCTCCGCCTCGTAGTCGAAGGTCAGGTCGTCAAAGTCATCAGATTCTATGGGCCAGTCCAACTCGTCCCTGAGGTACTTGACCAGAGAGGGGAAAGTCTTGATCGCACGGAGACGATCCGCTTCAGCGATACTCACGGCCACTCCTTTAGCTCAGTTCCATCCAGGCCCTGAGCTTTGGCTTGACTCCGATGGGAGCCTGAACCTGTTTCAGGTACGTGTTCTTAATGTGCTTCTCTACCTTCACCCGGATCTCGGAGAGGGTCGTCTGTTCCAGCGCCTGCCGCCTTGGGGTCTCGGGAGTTGAGCGAATGAACTGGATGATCTCAGCCGGCTCCTGGACAATCTTCTCGTTAGCCAGGTCAAACAGGTACCAACCGGTCTGCCCGGCTTCTTCGGTCCAGTCCTCGGCTGTCTGGCCGTCTTTCTGCTTGATGGCGGCCGGCGGAGCTGGGAGCGCGTAACAGAAGAAGACGGCTCGGCTCGGCTCCTTCGGATGGGCCTTTCCGCTGAAGACCCGCCCCGGCAAAGCGTTCAGGCGGGCTTCCAACCCAGGGTCCTGCTGCACGAGCTGCTGGTACTCCAGGTGCATTTCTTCCAGCTTCGTGGTGGTTCCCTCGTAGCCCTGGTTGAACTCCTTAAGGGCCGCAAAGTCATCATCAGGGCGCAGCAGCCGCTTCCCTTCAATGCCGAAAACCTTCGAGATGCGAAGCGTCTTGTTCGAGACGCGCTTATAGAGCTTCAGAAGGTCGTCCAACTCCGCCGGCGGCAGGAAATTCCAGTAGGCCACCGTGCCCCGAATGCCCTCTTGATCGGGATGGTCGGCAAGCAGACGTTCTTCGATCTCGGGATTCATGCGCCGGTCGACACGACCGATGCGCTGCATCAGCCGCACAGGGTTCCAATGAAGATCGTAATTGATGAGGCGGGTCGCATCCTGAAGGTTCAGGCCCTCGGAGAGCACGTCCGTCGAAATCAGAATCCTCGTCTCCTCCAATTTGGCGGCCTGGAGTTCCGCGCTTGAGCTGCCGTTGTAGTAAGGCGCGAACTGCAAGATCACATGGCCGCGGTCGCGTCCCACGGCGCTATCCACTTCGTCCACGCCCTGGATTCCCTCGAAGTCGAGGCGCCGTTTCAAGTACCGCGCGGTGGCCATGTACTCCGTGAAGATGAGCGCCTTCTGCCGCTTGAGGACGGAATCGGTCTTCAGCAGCTTGACCAGCGCTTCGAGCTTGTCGTCGTGTTCTGGCTTGAACTTCTCCAGCTCTTTCAGAAAATCGACTATTTCGTCGAGATCGTCAAAAGTCTCAGATAGGATTTGCTCAACCTCGTATTCTTCGGGGGGAAGCGCCTCCGCCCGGTCGACCATTTCTTCACTGACCAGGTCGTCTTCCGTCTCGCCGTCCTCCGGGAAGAGATCGCGGCGCCGTGAAGCGGCATACGCCAGAATGTCGGCGTTCTTTCGCTGCCACCGCTCCAGCCTGTTCCGTTGGAAGCTGCTCGTGCTGTTCTTGTCCGCGAACGCCAGAAGCTTCTGAAGCAGCGACACGCAGGATTGCTCGAATGCGTACGCCGAGCTTTCGAAGCGCTTCAGGAATTGCACTCGGATTAACGCTACAACCTGTTTCTGGCGGCCCGCTTCCCACTCCTCGACGAGTTCCGGATTCTTCGAAAAGGCTAAGGGATTATACATCGCCAGCGAGAAAAGCGGATTTTTCTTTGCGAAGGCGGCGTCGATCATTGTGAGCAGCTTTCCGTAAGTCTTCTTCACGGAATAGCCAGCCACTTGCGGCGGTTGCCGGTTAGGGAACATCGTCAGCTTCCCGCCTTCCTGAAGCTGGCTGGTCTTGACGTAGGCTCTGCTACGCTGCACCACCAACGCGCGGAAGAGCTCGTCTTTTTGGAGGATCTCCTCGGCCTCTTTGGCGTCGATAACCGGGCCGGACCCCTTGTTCGGTCCGGTCAGCGCCTCTAATGCCTTCTCCATCTTTCGAAAGTGGCCGGGAAGAGAGTGAATTCCCAGGGGCGCGTCCTTGAAATAACCGGGTTCCTTCTGCGTGAACAGCTCCATCATGTGCTGGAGGTCCAGCAGGCTGTTGTTGACGGGCGTCGCGGTGAGCAGGAAAACCGTCTTGCCCGCGCAGATCTCCGACATTACGCGGTAACGCGACGGCGCCAGATCACCTTCGCCCTTGATTCCGGGATTGCGGAAATGGTGGGCCTCGTCGACGATGACGACCTCGGCGTCCTCCCGCGCCCGCTGCACGTCCCGCTGGATGTGTGGGCTCTTCCGGGTGAGGTCGGTGTGATTCAGGATCAAAAGGTTGCCGAAGGCCCCGTCGACCTTGGGCAGACGTCTCCGCAATTCGGCTCCCCACACCGGTTCGCGCGCGGCCTTGGGAACGAAGAGCGCCACTTTCTTGCGGTCGTGGTTTACCAACCGGTCGATGAGCATGAGCCCAATGAAGGTCTTGCCTAAGCCAACGCCGTCGCAGAGGAACGCCCCATGGTGGTTCTCCGCGATCTTCATCAGCGCTTGGTAGCCTTCCTTCTGGTACCGGTCAAGAACGGGGTACACCCTGGAGGAGTTCGTTTCCCACTCGCCCGCAGTCATCTCGTGGCCCTTGAAGTATTCCTGGAGGGACTTGGCGTAAACTTCGAAGGGCGAATACTCCCGGACGTGGCGGTCAACGACGGCGGCGACCGCGGGTGTGATGTCCTCGGCTTGCTCCCAATAGTGCTCGAACCACTGCTGGAGGGTTTCGACCTCACGGCGAATCTGGATGTTCAACTCAACGTTGGTGGTCAGCCCACATTTGGTGAAGTTGCTGGAACCGACCAGGGCGGCCGAGCCGACGACGGCGAGCTTGGCGTGGGTAATGTAGGCCTTGGCGTGGAATTTCTCCTTGGCATACACCCGGCACTCGATTTGCCGGCTGGCGAGAGCCGAGACAATGGCGGGGACGCCTTTCAGAAAATCGTTCTGCTCCTTCTCCTTCTCGATGCTTTGGTCAAGCTGCCCGGTTATTGACGTTTTCAAGGCTTCGAGAAGGGCCAGACGGGTGCGCTTGGTGGTCTCGGAACCCATCAGGATGCGGATTTTGTCGAGCTTCTGCCATGCGCCGTCGAGTTCGAGCAGCGCGCCGATTTCGAAGAACCCCGTGGCGATGTCAAACGCAGTGGAGATCTGCGCCCATTCCTGGAGGTAGCGGAGGCCCTTCCATTCTGTGTCGCTGTTGTCGACGATGAAGAGGTCGCCGCCGGCCCGGGGGCCTCCCTCGGGTTTTGGGTCTTGATCCATATGGGGGTTAGTTCTTAATCATAGCCCCGATGATTGGGTTCGGCGAATTCTTACATAGCCGGGCAAGGGCAAGTCACTGGGGGCCGGGGCCAGCCTTCACTGTGGCGGCGGATTCTCTTCCGCGCCTCCTTATGCTAGACTGCGTTTCACCATGAAACCTCGATCCCACGCACTCGCTACTGCTCTGCTCGCTCTCGCCGCGCCCGGCGTGCTGCTCGCGGACGCCGCCTGCGATGCGCTCACTGCCGTGGCCCTGCCCCACACCACCATCAGCGCGCAATCCATCGGCGCGGGCACGTTCACGCCGCCCTATGGCAGCCCGCTCGACCGGCTCCCCGCATTCTGCCGCGCGGCCGGAGTCATCAGGCCCTCCAGCGATTCCTACATCCGGTTTGAGGTCTGGCTGCCCACCTCCGGGTGGAACGGCCGGTTCCTGGCGGCCGGCAACGGCGGCTTCGCCGGGGCCGTCGACTATAACGCGCTGGCGCGCGACCTCCGGCGCGGTTACGCCACCGCCGCCACCGACACGGGGCACGAAGGCGACGGCACGGACGCGACCTGGGCTTTCAAACACCCGGAGAAGATCGTGGATTTCGGCTACCGCGCGCTGCATGAGACCAACGTGAACGCCAAGAGCTTGATCCAGGCGTTCTACAGCCGGCCGGCGGCGCACTCCTATTTCGAGAGTTGTTCCGACGGCGGCCGCGAGGCGCTGATGGAAGCACAGCGCTTCCCCGAGGATTTCGACGGCATCCTCGCCGGCGCTCCCGCCAACTACTGGACGCACATGGTGGCTGGCGGCGTGGATGTTGTCCAGGCGCTATATGGCCGCGACCCCGCCGCGTATATCTCGAGCGTCAAGATCCCCGCCATCAATGCCGCCGTGCTGGCGGCCTGCGACGCGCAGGATGGCATCCAGGACGGGATCGTCAACGACCCCACGCGGTGCCACTTCGACCCCGCCGTGCTCCTGTGTAAGGATGTGGAATCGCGCAATTGCCTGACCGCGCCGCAGGTGGCCTCTCTCAAACGCCTGTATGCGGGGAGCCAGCTCTTCCCCGGGATTATGCCCGGAGGCGAAACCGGCGGGGGCGGCTGGGGGAATTGGGTCTTGGGATCCGCCCCCGGCGGAAGCTCCGGCGCGCTCTACCTGGAGAACTATTTCCGCTACATGGTCTTCGACGACCCCGCCTGGAACGCACTCACCGCCGACGCGGCCGCCGCAGCGCGCGCCGCCGATCAGAAAACCGGGCAAGCTCTGAACGCCATCGACCCCGACCTGCGCCGCTTCCGCGCCCGCGGCGGCAAGCTCATCCTCTACCACGGCTGGAACGATCCCGGCATCTCGCCCCTGAACACCATCAATTACTACAACAGCGTGGTGGCCGCTCTGGGCGCGCCGGACACGGAAAGCTTCGTGCGCCTCTATATGGCGCCGGGCATGCAGCATTGCAGCGGCGGGCCGGGGCCCAACTCGTTCGGGCAGTCGGGTCTCACCACTGCCAAAGGCCCCGAGTACGGCATTTACACGGCGCTCGAGCAGTGGGTGGAAAGCGGGGCCGCGCCCGGCGAAATCATCGCCACCAAGTATGTCGCTGACAATTCCGCGCGCGGCGTCCTGATGACCCGCAAGTTATGCCCCTATCCCCAGGTGGCCACTTACAAGGGCACGGGTGATACCGACGATTACTCGAACTTCGCTTGCACCGCGCCGGGCCCCGCACGGTAGCTGGTTCCGCGGCTTGCGCCGGCTATCTCACCGCGCGCCGGCGCCGGCGCCGGCGGTCGCCGCCGGCGTCTCCGGCGGCTTCAGATACTTGGCGTACCAAGCGAGGTAACGCTCCATGCGGTCCTTCTGGTAACTGGGCCGCGCGATGCCGTGGTTCTGGCCGGGATAGACGACCAGTTGGGTGGGCACGCCCAGGCTGCGCAGCGCCTCGTACATCTGCTCGCCGCCCACCAGCGGCACATTGAAGTCCCGCTCTCCGCCGAGGAAGAGCGTGGGCGTGGAGATCTGGTCGGCGTGCAGGAACGGATAGGAGATCCTGATCCACGGCTCCAGGCCGACCTTCCAGGGCGGGCCGATCTCTTCGTCGTACTGAACAATGTACTGGTCAACTCCGTAGAGCGCCATGGGGAAGGCCGTTCCGGCGCCGCTGGTGGCGGCCTTGAAGCGATGGTCCTTGGCGATGACGGCGTCGGTGAGGATGCCGCCGTAACTCCAGCCGCCCACTCCCAGACGGTTGGCGTCGGCCAGCCCGATCCCGACCACATAATCCATGGCGGCCAGCAGGTCGAGGACCTCCTTGTTGCCCCAGTCGGCCGCGATCACGGTCTGGTACTTTTCGCCGCGGCCGGAGCTGCCGCGGTAGTTCACGTTCACCACCACGTAGCCGTTGGCGGCGAAGATCTGCCGCTCGAAACTGAAGGCGTGCGAATCCTGCCCGTTGGGTCCGCCGTGGATGCGCAGCAGGGTGGGATACTTCCGGCCCGGCCCGTAGTCGGGCGGCTTCACCAGCAACCCGTGCACTTCGTTGCCGTCTCTAGCTTGGCAACTGAACTCCTCGGTGGCGCCCAGATGCAGCTCGCCGAGCAAGGCGTCATTGTGGTGAGTGAGCGGGCGCAGGACGCCGTTCTCGAGCGCATGGACCTCGGCCTGGGCCGCGTCGGAGGCGGCCAGCACCGCGAGGCGCCCGTCCATACCCTGCGCCACGGCCGATATCACGCTCGGCCCTTTGACCAGCCTCAATACTTCCCCGCCGCCAGCCGGAACACGCGCCAGATACTCCGAGCGGTCATCCGCCACCAGAAACAAAATGGAGGCGCCATCGGTAGTGAAGCGCGGCGCCGAGACCCCGCGATCCAGCTTGCCGGCCAGTATTTTCGGATCGCCGCCGGCGGCGGGCACAACCGCCAGGCGGGTCATGTTGTATGCGTTGTTTTTGGCGCCGGAGCTTTGCAGATAAACCAGCCGCGTGCCATCGGGGCTCCACTCGGGGCGCGCGCGCGAGGCCGACGCACGCACGCCATCGTAGTGCGTCACCTGGCGGGGCGCGGCTCCGGCGCGCGCTTCGGTCACGTAAACGTTCCATGTGTCGTAGCGGTCGGCGTCCTTCCCCTCTTTGCCCAAAAAGGCGATCGACTGGCCGTCGGGCGACCAGTTGGGCGATGCCGCTTCGAGGCTTTCGGCCGTCAGCGCGTCCACTTTTTTCGCCGCGAGGTCGAAAAGGTAGAGCCGGGCGGGCGGCTGCGTCAGGTAGCCCACGATATCCTGTTTGAATTTGTAGCGCTCGATCACGATGGGCTTGGGGGGCTTGGGCGGCGTAGCGGGGTTGGGCGGCGCATCATCGGAAGGGTCGTTGGGGTCGCGATCCTGCATCACCAGCAGCAACCGTTTGGAATCGGGCGACCACTCGCACGACGACAACCGGCCCTTGACCTCGGTGAGCTGCTGCGCCTCTCCGCCCATCCGGTCGAGCAGCCAAACCTGCGTGCCTTTGGCTCTGCCCGGGCGTCCCGAAAGAAAAGACAGATAGCGGCCGTCGGGGCTCCAGCGAGGGGCATTCTCGTTCTCGGGGCTGGAGGTGAGCCGCAACTGCCGGCTGCCATCCCAGCTCGCCATCCACACGTCGGAATCGCTCTTGTCACCCGCCACATCCACCGAGTTAAGGGTGTACGCCACCCACTTCCCGTCCGGCGAGATCTGCGGGTCGCGCACGTCGCGGAAGCCGTAGATGTCGTCCAGCTTGAGCAGCCGCCGGCTGGCCGGCTGGGCGAAAACCAGGGAGGCGGCCAGCAGACCGATGGAAACACGGAACGCCGTAGCTTGGGTCATGAGCTTACGAGTCTAGCAAAGCGCGCTGGTTGCCTGCCGCGCCCGCCATGCGGCCCACTCTCCAGCACACCTGGCCTCTGCTGAACCAGCGTCTCGGCGTGGAACTGTGGCTCAAGCACGAGAATCAAACGCCCGTGGGATCGTTCAAGATCAGGGGCGGCTTGGTCTACTTCCGGCATCTCAGGCGCTCGCGGCGGGGCGTCACGCGCGTGGTCGCGGCGACGCGCGGAAACTTCGGACAAGCCGTCGGATTCGCCGCGCGCCGGGAGGGCATGGAAGCCATCGTATACGTTCCCCGGGGGAACAGCGAATCCAAGAACCGCGCCATGCGCGGTCTCGGAATTACCCTGGTGGAACACGGCGGGGATTTCGAAGAAGCCCGCCAGGAAGCCCTGCGGCGCGCCCGGCGGAAACCAGAATCGCCGACGGGGTGGCTTGCTCGACGCCGGAACCGGAGGCGCTCGACATCATTTGGCGGCACGTCGCTCGCGTGGTCATGGTGACGGATGACGAAATCGCGGTGGCCATGCGCGTCCTGTTCGACGACACCCACAACGTCGCCGAAGGAGCCGGCGCAGCCGCCCTCGCCGCGATCATCCAGGAGAGACGGCAATTGAGCGGCAAGCGGGTCGCGGCGGTGTTGAGCGGCGGCAATGTCGACCGGGATGTCTACCGCGAGGTATTAGACGGCAGGTGACTGGCGGAGAGGGGGGGATGCGAACCCCCGGTAGAGGTTTAAGCCCCTACGGACAACAGCATGACCAGTACGTGGAGGGACCCGTCCGGGTCTCCCCAACGACACACCTGCACATGGTGGATAAGAAGGAGTAGGCCCTTCAGAACAGATCCGAATGCGTGCCGGTGCGGACGAGGTGCAGGTCGCCGCCGTCGATTTTGTAGATCAGTAGCCAATCCGGCTCGATGTGGCAATCGCGGAAGTGCCTCCAGTCGCCGCCGAGCGGGTGGTCCTTATAGCGCGGCGGCAAGGGACTTCCCTCGAACAGCAGCAGGATCACCTCGCGCAACTTCGCCATGTCCTTGCCGCGTTTCTGTGCGAGTTTCACGTCGCGCCGAAACTGCGCGCCTTCCACCGGGTTCCGCACCGAATCAGATTCCCAAGTCCTTGAAGAGCGCGCCCGCGGAGGTCAGACGCTTTCCCTTGCGCTTGTCGGCGGCGCGCATCGCCTTCACGGTCGTCGCGTTCGGAACCTTCACATCGAATGGAAGGGCCTTCTCCGCGGCCACGCGGATCAGCAGCATGCGCACGGCGTGGGAGACGGAGATTCCCATCCCGGCCAGTGTCTTCGCGGCCCGGTGCTTCGTCTTCTCATCCACGCGAACGTGGACCATCGTCGTCGCCATGATTTTGGTCTCCTTGAGATACATTGTATCTCACCGCTCGGCCGCGCGTTCGGAACCGGGAACAGCGAATCCAAGAACCGCGCCATGCGCGGTCTCGGAGTAACCCTGGTGGAACACGGCGGGGATTTCGAAGAAGCCCGCCAGGAAGCCCTGCGGCGCGCCCGCCGAGAGGATCTGCACTACGTGCCCTCCTTTCACGAGCTGCTGATCGCGGGGGTGGCCACGTATTCGGTCGAATTGTTTTCGGCCGTGGCGGGTGTCGATGTGGCCTACGTGCCCATTGGATTGGGATCGGGAATTTGCGGGATGGTGGCGGCGAGGGAAGCGCTGGGACTGAAGACCGGCATCGTCGGCGTGGTCTCCCGGCATGCCCCGGCTTATTATGAGTCCTTTGTGGAGCGCCGCCCGGTGGCGCGCCCGGCGGAAACCAGAATCGCCGACGGGGTGGCTTGCTCGGCGCCGGAACCGGAGGCGCTCGAGATCATCTGGCGGCACGTCGCTCGCGTGGTCATGGTGACGGATGACGAAATCGCGGTGGCCATGCGTATTCTGTTCGACGACACCCACAACGTCGCCGAAGGAGCCGGCGCAGCCGCCCTCGCCGCGATCGTCCAGGAGAAACGGCAATTGAGCGGCAAGCGGGTCGCGGCGGTGTTGAGCGGCGGCAATGTCGACCGGGATGTCTACCGCGAGGTATTAGACGGCAGGTGACTGGCGGAGAGGGGGGGATTCGAACCCCCGGTAGAGGTTTAGGCCCCTACGACGGTTTAGCAAACCGCTGCTTTCGACCACTCAGCCACCTCTCCGGGAGATGAAATGGTCCGTAACCGCATCGTACCACAAGCAGCGGCGGATTGACGCCTTCGAAAGGCGGAGACTACAATTGAAGTGCAGTCGAGTGATGTGCGCCCGTAGCTCAGCTGGATAGAGCGTTTGCCTCCGGAGCAAAAGGTCGGCAGTTCGAATCTGCCCGGGCGTACCATTCCATACGCGACCAAAATCCCTCGCGGCCGGGGGGCCGTCCCGACAAAAGGCGATCGTCTAGCTCCCTACGGCCGAATGATGTAATCCGGCCAGCAGGTCTGGATCTGATCGGGGGAAGCCGAGAACAGATCGAGTTCGCCGATCCCCAGCCGGATCACGTTGCTCGATGCGCTTACAGGCTGAGCGAACTTCGGATCCAGGATCTTGGCGATCTGGTCGCGCGCGCCTTCCAGATGCGCCTTGCTCTCCCGGTCCGTGGCCTTCGCCAGGGCGGCGGCGATCGACGCGTTCAGCGACCGCAGCTCGGCGCGGTAGAGCGACTTCTCATCGGCGCTGGCGGCGGCCGGAAGCAGCGCCAGCATCTCGGCGGGTATCCCGGCGGGAATGGAGGGCGCCGCGCCGTTGATCTTGTTGTTCACCAGGTCGAGGTAGGCGTGCTGCAAGTTGCGGCGGTAGGCGTCGACCTTCACTTGCGGGGCGTCCAGCTCCTTCCAGAGGCCCTTCCGCACGGTGGCCAGGAAATCGGAGGGCGTATAGGCGGCGCTGCCGTCCACGGCTTCCTGCTCCACCACGCGGGCGAAACGCGCGCTGCTCAGCAGGTTGGTTAAGACGGTGTTCTGGGCGTTGCGGATGCGGCCGAGAACGCCGGTCGGTTCGATGCGCCGCAGGATTTGCGGATCGATCGCCCAGGTTGGCGTAGTGAAGGCGTTTTCGTTGAGGAATTTCACCGCCGCTTCCTGGCGCGCCTTGGGCACCGGGGTGAACAGAAGGCCCTCCTGCCCAACATATTTTTCGCGCGTGTCGAACCCGCCGACGATCGCCGCCACGTGTCCCATCTCGATCGTCCACTGCCCGAGCATGCGTCCGTAAAGCTCGGCCAGATCGTCGTAGGGCTCGCCCTGCTTGGCGGTGGTGGCGGGCATCAGCATCTTGGCCACGCGTTCGAGGTTCTTCACGCCCAGGGCGGTGGATTTGATGGCGTCGGCGTCGCCGATGGCTTCGGTGAGCTCGCCGGGGTCCGAACCGGCCGAGTTGTAGGTCGAGAATCGAAACCACGGCGTGGTGTCCTGCTGGTGCGCCCACTTGTCGAGCGTGGGCTTCTCCTCCTCCGCGGTCTTGGCGTCGGGGATGGGTGTATAGCCCCACTTGGTGGCCCAAACGTCATACGGACCGATTCTGGGCACCAGGTCTTCGACGGCCACGTGGTCTTCGGGCTGGGCCACATAGTCGAAGCGCGCGTAGTCCATGATGGAGGGCGCCGCGCCCATCTTGTGCATCCACTCCTTGTCGCGCACCTTCTCCTGCGGATAAGTGGAGCTGGCTTTCATGTTGTGCTGGAAGCCCAGGGTGTGGCCCACTTCATGCGCCACCACGTACTCCAGCAGCCGGCCCATCAGGTCGTCCGGCAGCGGCAGCTTCTGCGCGCGCGGGTCGAGCGGGCCGACCTGCACAAAGTACCAGGCGCGCTGAAGGTTCATGATGTTGTGATAGAACTGGATGGGCGCGTTGAGGATTTCGCCGGTGCGCGGGTCGTGAATATTCGGCCCCATGGCGTTCTCGATGGTGGAGGGCAGCCAGCGGATGACGGAGTTGCGCACGTCCTCGGGGCTGAACTCGGGGTCCTCCTCGGGCGTCGGCGCGATCTTGGCGATGATGGCGTTCCGGAAGCCGGCGGCTTCGAAGGCCGGCTGCCAGTCTTCCACGCCTTTCTTCAACCACTCGCGCCACTTCACGGGCGTGGCCGAATCGATGTAGTAAACCAGGGGCTTCACCGGCTCGGACACGGCGGCGCTGGGGTCCTTCTTTTCCAGGCGCCAGCGGTCGATGTAGCGGACGCGCGGCGCGCGGTGCTCATCCTTGCTGTAGTCCATCAGGCTGGTGCTGAAGTAGCCGACGCGCTCATCGAACACCCGCGGCATCATGGGCTTTTCAGGCAGCTTCACCATGCTGTGATGCAGCACGATGGTGGCGCTTCCGGGCCGCATCTGTCCGCCGCCCAGGACAGTCGAAGGCACCGGCACCGGCACCGGCGCCGCCGTTCCCATGCCCGCTGGTGTCTGCGTGCGCGTGTAGGTCATGGTGGCTTCGGCTTCGATGTTCTCGGGATAGGCGGAGATGCGCTCGATGAAAGAGCGCGTGGCGTCCAGAGTGGTGGCGCCCAGCCGCTGGCGCGCGCCGATCTCGGGGACGTCGGTCGAGAACAGCCGCGTCACCTCGATGACCGGCGCGCCGTCCTTGGCGAACGCGGCCACCGGAAAAGTCATAACGATGGTGCTGTTGTTGGCCGCATCCACCGCCTCCGCGATGGGCGTCTTGGGATCGGCGACCACCTCGTAGTTGTTCTCGCGAAGATGAACCTTGTTGCCATTCAGCTCCCAATGGACCACGCGCTCGGTCAATTCCTGGTTGCCGTACCCGACTCCCATGGTTGTCTTGGCGATGGACGTGTTCCAGAGGAACACCTTGCCAAGTTCACTCTTGGGGATTTCGTAGTAGTACTTTTCCTTGATCTGGTGCACGGTGAAGATGCCCTTCTTCGACTTGGCATCCTTGGTGATCACCTTCTCATAAGGCTGCGGTTCCTGCGTCGGCGGAGTGACGCCGGGCCGCGCCGCGCCCGTCGGCGGCGTCGGCGGCGTCTGGCCTTCGGGCGCCGGCGGAGGCTCCTGCGCGGCCAGCACTACGGCGGCGCAGAAGGTTAACAAAACGGCATGAGGTAATCGGTTCATCTTCGCTCCTTCTCGGGGGGACGAGGATTATGTTAGCAAGCGGTGGGGTGGATGTGCGAAACGAAGCCAATTCTTCACCGCAGAGACGCCGGACGCTGAGAAAAACAAAAGACGAAATGGGGGCGTGCGGGGATTGGGGCTGTGTACTGCTTGACCGGGGGATTTGAGAGCGCGGAGACAGCGGAGATCGCGGAGAACAAAAGACACTGCGGGTGTGAGAAACGGACTTGATCGGGAGTTCGTTGCGGCGGCCGGGGCTAAGGGATAGGACTTCCCCTCGGTTTGTCGCCGTGCGTATTTTCCGGCCGCCAATGGTTTGAGCCGCGCCTGCGAGTCATAGATAGATGCTGAGTAGCTCTACATAAGCATTCGATTCGACGCCTTAGCTCTATGAAGACCTACGGGGAGCCGTTAGGCCGATCCCGCGGCATTATGGAACCAGTTCCAATGTCTCCCG
This sequence comes from Bryobacteraceae bacterium, assembly GCA_049516835.1. Taxonomy (GTDB): domain Bacteria; phylum Acidobacteriota; class Terriglobia; order Bryobacterales; family Bryobacteraceae; genus Fen-178. The sequence goes on from JBEKSR010000006.1 coordinate 43,047, forward strand.
TCGCCGCTCGACGACGCGAAGCCTTTCTAGGGGCTGCCGGGAGTTCATTACCACCTCAGTTGCAACGCTTCGTGGCCACGAAGAAAACCGTGGAAGGAATTGTGGTGGGCAACCCCTCCTGTTCTCACAGTACCACACGACTCCAAGCGTTTGACGGTAAGTGGTTGAAACTACAAGGGAAAAAAGTTGTGACTCAAAAAGGTTTGCTCAACGGCTCGAAGCCACAACCATCTTTTGATTTCGTCGTCGGTGTATCCCTCAAAGCCCATAGAGCGGATTCGTAGCGCTCCACACCCAGGGAAATCGCGCAACTGCATGGATGGCGCCACAATCAACTGCCCACTAACCGTCTCGGGCACTGGAGCGGATCGGGTGCCCGGTAGTAAGTGCTCCTCCTTCAGTGATGCCTGAGATTAGGCCCGTCCCCGGTTTTCAACTCGGCCACGATCTACCCGTAAGTCGGGGCCTTTTCGAGAGAACGCGCCACAAACGCCATGAGGCTGTCCATCTGTTCACGGGTCACCGGAAACTGTTCGATCACGTCCTCAATGCTCATACCAGCTTCGAGGTTTTCAAACAAAACCTTCACCGGCGTTCGGGTTCCGCGCAGTACCCACGCGCCACTGACTTTTCCGGGGATGCTCTCCACGGCGGGGCATTGCGACCAATCGAGACTCATGATCCGCGCTCCTTCTCTGAGAGTACCTTGTTACGCTGCGGCGCCGGGGCGTGGTGCGCGAAAGCCGTGCTACAGTGAATCATGCCCCTGACCCTGAACCTCGACCCTCACGGCGAGCAGATGGTCGCGGCGCACCTCCGCAGCGGCCTCTACCACTCGCCCGAAGAGGTGGTAACCCGCGCCCTGGAAACCCTCGCCGAGCAGGAACCACCCACCCTGCCCACCCGGACTATGACGCCCGCCGAAGCCGTGGCTGATATCCGCGAATTGCGCAAGGGCGTCACGCTCAGCAGTCTCCGTATCAAGGATCTTATCAACGAGGGGCGTAAGTAAGCTCTTCTTCCGCCGCTGCCGGGGCTCGGCCGCTCATGTTGTCTTCCCATGGCTGACGCCATGGGCTATTTTCTGTCGCCCTGCGGGCGACGGGTGTGGCTCATCGGTTATCGTAAAAGATATGCAGAAGAAACGGCTGGGCAATAGCGATATGGAATTGACGCCCATTGGCGTGGGCGCGTGGGCCATGGGAGGCGGCGGCTGGGCATTCGCCTGGGGACCGCAGGACGACAGCCAGTCCGTCGCCGCTATTCACGCGGCGCTCGACCATGGCGTGAACTGGATCGATACGGCGGCGGTGTATGGGCTGGGCCATTCCGAGGCAGTGGTGGCGCGCGCCCTGGCGGGGCGGTCTGAACGGCCTTACGTCTTCACCAAGTGCGAGCTGACTTGGGATGACAAGGGCGAGATTAGAGGGGTCCTCAAGGCCGATTCCATCCGGCGGGAGTGCGAGAACAGCTTGCGGCGGCTCAGGGCGGGGGTGATCGATCTCTATCAGATCCATTGGCCGAACCCGGACGAAGATATCGAGGAGGGCTGGGGGACGCTCGCCAAGCTGAAGGAAGAAGGCAAAGTGCGGTGGATCGGGGTTTCCAATTTCAACGCGCCGCAACTGGAGCGGTGCCGCGGGATTGCGTCCGTCACGTCGCTGCAACCGTCTTACTCGGCGATTTCGTCGGAGGTGGAAGCCGCCATTCTGCCGTATTGCGCGCGGCACGGGATCGGCGCGATCGTGTATTCGCCGATGAAATCGGGGCTGCTGACCGGGACCATGACGAAGGAGCGCGTGGCTGCTTTTCCGCAGGACGATTTCCGGCGGCGCGCGCCGGCGTTTCAGGAGCCGCAGCTTTCGCGCAACCTGGCGCTGGCGGAGCTCATGAGACGCATCGGCGCGCGGCACGGGCGTTCGGCGGGCGAAGTGGCCATCGCGTGGACGCTGCGCCACCCGGCGGTGACGGCGGCCATCGTGGGGATGCGCTCGGCCGAGCAGGTCACAGGTGTAATTGGGGCGATGGAATTCCGCCTGAGCCCGGAGGAGATTGCGGAGATTGAGCAACACCGGGATGCTATAATGTAGGGGTTCTGCCCAGCGATTCTGGTCTTTCCCTATGTTCCTTAGTGTCAAAGAGTTGGAGCTGCGGAAGATTCGTTTCGACGAAACTTTCCAGCCGGGGCGGATCGATTTTGCGGGCGAGGATCTGGAGCAAAGTTCCCCGCTGCATGCAGCCGGCTCGGCCGAGGTGCTGGCGCATTCGGATGGCGAAGTGCGAATCCAGGGGAAGTACACCGTGGAGATGGCGGCCGAGTGCGACCGCTGCCTGGGACGCGCGCGCTTTCTGTTGGATGGCGGTTTCGACCTGTTTTACCGGCCCGTTTCGGTGATCGCGCGCGACGAAGAAGTCGAGATCGGCGCAGACGAAGTGGAGATCGGGTTTTATGAAGGCGGCGGCCTGGAGCTGGAGGACATCCTTCGGGAACAAGTGCTGCTGGCTTTGCCCATGCAGCGGACTTGCAGCCAAGACTGCCAGGGAATTTGCCCGGTCTGTGGCCGGAACCGGAATGAGACCACGTGCGATTGCCGGATCGAGAGCAGCGACGATCGCTGGGGAGCGCTCCGGAAATTAGGAATTTAGAGGTAGAGATAGAGATATGCCGAATCCCAAACGCAGACACTCCCAAAGGCGGACCAGCAACCGCCGCGCGCACGATGCGCTGAAGGCGTCCGGCCTGGCGGAATGTCCCAACTGCCACGAGCCCAAGCTCCCCCACCGTGTATGCCCGCATTGCGGCCAGTATAAGGGCCGCGAAGTGGTCGAAGTCGTCGAGGAGTAGCGGTCTTGCCGACATGCTGACCATTGCGGTGGATGCAATGGGCGGAGACCACGCCGCCAAAGCCGAAGTCGAAGGGGCAGTTCGAGCCGCCAGGAGTCTCGTAGTCAAAGTCATTCTGGTGGGCCAGCAGGATGTGGTCCGGCGGGAGCTGGCGCAGCACGAAGGCTACCAGGATCTTCCCATCGAAATCGTGCACGCCAGCGAACGCGTCACCATGGAAGAGAGCGCGGGGCGCGCGTTCAAATCGAAGCGGGACAGCTCCCTGCGCGTGGCCTCGCGGCTGGTCCGCGACGGGGCGGCCCAGGGGTTCGTGTCCGCGGGCAACACCGGCGCGGTGATGGCCACCGCGAAGATCGTGCAAGGCGTGGTGCCGGGCGTGGACCGTCCGGCGCTGGCGGGCATTTTTCCATCGGTGGAAGGATCGCCCGTGGTGGTGGTGGACGTGGGCGCCAACGTGGATTGCTCGCCGCGCATGCTGGCGCAATTCGCGGTGATGGGCGAGATGTATTCGCGCATCATTCTGCGGCGGCCCAAGCCGCGGGTGGGCCTGCTTTCCATCGGCGAGGAGGAGCACAAGGGCAACGATCTGACGCGCGCGGCCATGCCGCTGTTCAAGGCCCTCAACCTGAACTTCATCGGGAACGTGGAAGGCGGCGACATATACGGCGGCAAGGTGGACGTGATCGTGTGCGACGGGTTCATCGGCAACGTGGCGCTGAAGGTGAGCGAGGGACTGGGGGAGATGGTCAAACACCTGTTGCAGGAATCGCTCGAGGCCACCATTACGGGCAAGATCGGGTACGTCATCGCGAAGGCGGCGTTCACCGATTTCAAGAAGCGCGTGGATTACTCGGAATACGGCGGCGCGGCGCTGCTGGGCGTGCGCGGCATGTGCATCATCTGCCATGGGCGGTCGAACGCCAATGCCATCAAGAATGCCATCCGGGTGGCGGCGGAGTTCTCCGGCGGCAATGTGAATCAGCGGATCGAAGAGGAACTGCGGCTCACGGCACGGCAGAAGCCGGCGATTCGCGCGGAATAGAGAGGCGTGCAGAATTCGGTGCCAGACACACGCGTCCCAAGGCGCGGGGGGTGCCCTCGGGGCCACGCCGCGCGGACGCTGGTGTCTGTCACCGGGTTTTTGGCTCTGCTGGCGGGCTGCGCGTTCGCTCAGCAAGACCAGCATGTCCAGTGGAGCCTGGCGCTGGAACCGGGCTCGGCGCCGCCGGGCGCCAAGGTTCTGGCGCGGCTGACGGGACGCATCGACCCGGGCTGGCACCTGTATTCCATGTCCACGCCGGCCGCTACGCCGGCCACCATTCTGCTCGCGGACAATCCGGTGGTCGAGCGGTATCGCGCGCTGCAGCCGCCGCCCAAGAGGACTTTCGACCCGAACTTCAATTCCGATACGGAAACTTATGAAGGCCAGGTTGCGTTTCTGCTGGAGCTGGAGATCGGGAAGAACGCTCCCGCGGGGCCGGCGCAGCTCACCGTGAATGCGCGCTACCAGACGTGCAGCGCCAAACAGTGCGTGCCGTCGCGGTGGACGGGGACGGCGAGCGTGATCGTGGACGCTGCCGCGACGGCGGCGGTCGTGGCGATTCCAGCGGGATACGCGGAAGCCAAGCCGGTCCCGGAGCAAGACAGAAAAGGAGGGTGGCCCCACTCGTTTCTGCTGGTCGCGTTCGGGTTCGGGCTGGCCTCTCTCTTCACGCCTTGCGTGTTTCCGATGATTCCCATCACCATGTCCTACTTTCTCAGCCGGCCGTCGGGCGGGCGGCGGGCGGGCGTCACGCAAGCGGCGGTCTTTTGCCTGGGAATCATCGTGCTGTTCTCGGGGCTGGGCCTGCTGACGACGGCCTTGCTGGGGCCGTTCGGCATGGTGACGCTGGGTTCCAATTCGTGGGTCAACGGATTCATCGCGGCGTTGTTCCTGGCGTTCGGACTGAGCCTGTTGGGGGCGTTCGAAATCAATATTCCTTCCCCGATTCTGACGCGGTTGAACCGGTCGTCGGAAAAGGGCGGCTGGGCGGGCGCGCTGCTCATGGGGCTGACGTTTTCCCTCGCGTCGTTCGCCTGCGTGGGGCCATTCGTGGGCACGCTGCTGGCGGCATCGGTGGCGGGCGGCGGCGCGCGGCCGCTGGTCGGAATGGTGACGTTCGCCACCGGCCTGGCTCTGCCGTTTTTCCTGCTGGCGTTGTTTCCGTCGTATCTGAAGCGCCTGCCGAAGAGCGGCGGGTGGCTGGCGCGCGTGAAGGTTGTCATGGGGTTCGTCATTCTGGCCGCCAGCCTGAAATACCTGAGCAGCGTGGACCAGGTGCTCCAATGGGGATGGCTCACGCGCGAGCGGTTCCTGGCGGTGTGGATCGTGCTGTTCGCCATGGCGGGTTTGTACCTGCTCGGTTTCGTGCGGCTCGAGGGTGTCAAGCCGGATGAGCCAATGGGACTGGGGCGGCTGCTGGTGGGAATGGCCTTCCTGGCGTTCGCTCTCAGCCTGGCGCCGGGAATGTTCGGCGGCAAATTGGGCGGTCTGGACGCTTACGTTCCGGTGGCAGGCGGCGTGGCCCCTGGATCGTCCGGGAGCGCGCTGGTGTGGATGAAAGACCAGTATCGGGCGGCGCTCGACCGCGCCCGGCGCGAGGGCAAGCGGGTGTTCGTGAACTTCACCGGCTACGCCTGCACCAACTGCCACTGGATGAAGGCCAACATGTTCACGCGGCCGGAGATTACCGCGGCGTTGCAGGATTTCGTGCTGGTGGAATTGTACACCGACGGCACAGACGAGGCCTCGCAGGCGAACCAGAACCTGGAGCTTTCGAAGTTTCACACGGTGGCGATTCCGTTCTACGCCATTCTGGATGCGGACGAAAAGGCGGTGGCGACGTTTGCGGGATCGACCAGCGACGCGCGCGAGTACCTGGCGTTTCTACAGGGGCCAGGGGCCGGGGGCCAGGGGACGGGGACGGGAATTGGGGTGTTCTCGACACTTGACGGTGGGGCGCTCGATACTGCCGCGTTCCGCGGCAAGGTGGTGGTGGTGAACTTCTGGGCTACCTGGTGTGTCCCCTGCATCCAGGAGATTCCGGGCTTCAACAAGCTACACCAGCAGCTTGGAGGGAAAGGCGTGGTGGTGCTGGGGGTCTCCATGGACGAAGAGGGAGCGGAGCGCGTGCGGCCGTTCCTGAAGAAGCACTCCATGGACTACCTGGTGGCGCTGGGCTCGGAAGCAGTTTCCAAACAGTACGGCCTCGATCAACTGCCGGTGACCATTGTCTTCGACCGTTCGGGGAAACAGGTGAAGCGGTTCGACGGATTCACGTCGGAAGACGTGCTTCAAGCGGTGGTTCAACAGGCGCTTTGAAGGGGGGCAGGCGAGCACCGCCTGCCCCACCAGCGTTAGAAACGCAGCTTCATAGCGAACTGCAGGATGCGAGGGTCGCCTACACTGCTCACGCCCCCGTTTGAGGAGCCCACAGTCGCCGTGATCACGCCGAACGTGGAACTGCTCAAAGCGGTGCCGGGACCGGCAAAGTTGGGGTGATTGATGGCGTTGAAGGCCTCCATGCGCGCCTCCAACTGCCACCGCTCCAGGAATTTGAAGGTACGGCTCAGCGACAGATCGAAACTGACCGCGCCGGGCGACACCAGCACGTCCCTTCCGAGATTCCCGAACGTCCCCGCCGCCTCAGTTGCAAACGCCGTGCGGTCGACGAAATACACGGGATTCCCAGTGTGGAGATAGACATTGGGTGAAACCAGATTGGGCCGGTCCAGCCCGATCCCGGTCTGCGAAATGTCCGTGCCCACAGTCACGTTCATGGGCATGCCGTTGCGAGCGGAAAAGATGGGCGAGAGCTGCCAACCACCGAGAACGCGGCCTGCAAGTCCTCCCTTCACCGGACTGGCTACAAGCAGCGAGGCATTGATCTGCTGACGGAGGTCGAAGTTGCAGTTGCCGCGGTCGTAAGACCGGTTATAGGGGTTCTCGTACTGCGAACCGGCCAGCTCGCCGGTGAAATCCTGGTCGCTGACGCAATGCGACCAGGTGTAGTTGGTCAGCAACGTGAAGCTATGGCTGAAGCGGTGCTGAATGGAAACCAGCAGGCCCTGATACTCCCCATTGGCGTTCTGGTCGGACCGCGTGATGCTGGCATAACCCACGCCCAGCGTCGGGTTCTGCAAATACAGCAGCCTTCTCAGATTGGTGCTGGCGGAGTTGCCCGGTATGTACAGCGCGGGATTGATATCCTCTCCAATCCATATATGCGTGGTCTTGTTGCCGAGATAGGCGAATGTTGCCAGCCAGTTGGGCGTGATCTGCCGCTGGTAGCTGAAGTTCCACTGCAACATGTAAGTCGGCTTGAAGTCCATGGGCAGGTCCACGAATACCGACGCGTTGGGGAAGACATAGGTTTTCGGAATGGGCGAGGGCATTGGGAACGGAACGCCTCCGGCATAACCAGTCCAGGGATTGGTGAGGCCTCCGACCGGGAAAGGCTCGTCGATGGATGTGCCGTAAGGGGTGTTGGTGGTCTGCCGCTCGTTATAGAACATTTCCTCGGAATCGCGGAGGATGGCGCTGGAGACACGGATGGTCTGCTTGCCGGTCCCGGTTGGATCCCAAACCAGCCCGATGCGCGGTGAGACATTGAAAAGGTGGTTGTGCTGGAACCCTCTGGGGACTCCGGGATCACCGTAGAACATCAGGCCGGCGGGCGCGTTGGTGTACACCGAGCTTCTTTGCCCGGCGGTGAAGGCGGCCCAGGAGAAGGAAACGCCGCGATCGAAGTAATCATAAGGCACCAGCGTCGGGTCCCAGCGCAGGCCGCCGTTGATGGTCAGGTGCGGCGAGAGCTTGATGCTGTCCTGGATGTACAGCGCGAACACGGTGCCGCGGGTGGCGTTCTGCAGGTTGGCGCTCTGGGTATAGTCGTTGAGCGAGCCGAGCATGAACTGGGCCAGCGCATCGTTCATGCTCTTGCCGCTGACGTACTGTCCATTGGAGCTGAAGCTGCCGTTCGAGTTCCAGATGTTCAGGGAGTTGAACTGGTCGCGGATGTAATCCACCCCGAAGGCGATCTGGTGCTTCCCGCGGATGAGGTCCACGTCGTCGGCAAGGTGAAGGGAGTTGGTGTTGAAGTGCGCGCTGGCGCAGGTGCCGCAGCCGACCGTGAAGTAGTTGCTGACGGCCACCTGAAGGAAGTTCGGCACGGGAGAGGGCACGTTGATGCCCAAAGTCTGAGGGTTGATGGCATTCGCCGGCGAGCCGCGGTTATCGCGGCGCCGCGTCGCGGTGGCGTGAAACGAGTTCAGGGTGGTGCCGCTGAACGAGTAGGTGTCGCCGAGAGTCAGCGTTTGCGCGCGCTCCCAATTGCCCGCCGCGGTGGTGGTGAGGAGGTTTTTGCCGTCAAAAACGGAGGGGTTGCGGTAATCGTCGATGAAGTACCGGCCGAATAAGCTGTGTTTGGAGTTCTGCACCCAATCCACTCGTCCGATCACCTGTTCTTCGTCGCCCGTGGTGGGGATGCCGTAGGTCACCTTTCCGCAGGAGTTCTGCGCCGCGGGAAGGTACTTCGTCACGAGGTTGAGGGCCTGCTGATTGAACCTGCTGACGGGAATCTGGTTGTTCGGGAAGGCGATGCCGGTGGTCGGGTCCAGGACGCTCTTTCCCACGCCACCCGAGATGCAGCCGCCGCCATCGATGGTGCTGAAATCGCCCGCCAGAACCGCGGCGGTGGGCACATAGCTGATGCTCTGAGGCGGGTTGCTGCGATTGCGCATTCCCTGGAAGCCGCCGAAGAAGAACAACTTGTCGCGGATGATCTTGCTGCCCGCGGTGCCGCCCCATTGGTTCCGCTTCAAGCTGTCGTGCGCGGTCCCGAAGAAGTTGCGCGCGTTGACGTCGCCGTTGCGAAGGAATTCGAAGAAAGAGCCATGCCACGAATTCGTCCCCGACTTGGTGACGGCGTTGACCACCGCGCCCGGGTGCAACCCGTACCGCGCGGGAAGACTGCTGGTCTGAACGCTGAATTCCTGCAAGGCATCGGGGAAGGGGATGGGCAGGTTCACGTTGGTGAAGGAATCGTTGTTGTCACCGCCATCGAGCAGCCAATTCACGGCGTTCGCTTGGCCCCCGGCGACGGAAATGGTGGTGGAGCTGTAGAAGTTCTTGCTTCCCCGCAGATCGCCGGCGGGCGTGGTCAGCGCCGCGCCGACCAAGAGAACGAGCTGCTGCGGTTGCCTTCCGTTCAGAGGAAGGTCCACCATGCGGTCGCTATCGATGACCTGCGAAATGGTATTCTCCTTGGTTTCGACCATGCCGGCGCTGGCCGTAACTTCCACGTGTTCGGTAAGAGCGCCGATCTGCATGACCACGTTGATCTGGACGCTGTTGCCCACTTGCAGCACAATGCCCGACTGCACGTACATCTTGAATCCGGACGCCGTCACTTCCAGCCGATAGGGTCCCACCGGCAGATTGGGAAGCGCGTACCGGCCCTGATCGCCGCTAGTGGTGTTGCGTACGGTCTGTTTCTCGGTCTCGATAATCTTGACTTGGGCGCCGGTAATGGCCATGCCACTGGGGTCGGAGACTAGGCCCGTGACTTCGGCCACGGCCACCGCTTGAGCAAGACAGTGGGGGGCCAGAACAGTGACGGCCATTACTGCGAGAAGAACGGGCAGGAAAACGGATACAAACCTACATTCGTATCGCCGGAAAGTCATGGAGACTTCCTCCTTCTTGATTTGTTACCAAGAGTATAGGACATTACGTGACGGATGTAAACCCCCTGATATCTTTTGTTTTCAGCGGATGTGCAGGCAGGCCAACCGTGCGCTTTCAGTGCTGTGTCAAAATCTACTCATGAGCACCCAACTCACCCGGAAGAACGTGCCGGCGCGGCGTCTCGTTCGCCGCAACACCATGGCGTTCCCACGCGAGTTGCGCCAGGCCATTCCGGATCTGCACGCCGGCCGCGTTCTGGAACTCGATTCCATCAACGGGCGGGCGCCGGATTTCTCCCTGTTCGGCCCGCCCGTCGAATTGAGGCTGGTGGTAAAAGAAACCGGCAAGCTCAAGGGCGAGTTCGTGGTGGTGATGGGTCTTCAAATCGACGCGGCGCGCAAGCTGGCTGCCACGCTCACGGAGTTGGCGGATCAAGCGGAACGGGCCGCAGGCCGTGGCGGCGGGATTCCGTAGTTTGTAGGGCAGGTCGGGGACCTGCCCCACTTTCCGGTCCGGCAGATTATGAAGCGCTGCGCAAGGTGGAGGTGCCGCTCGACACGGAACCGGCCTTCACGTTCCACGCCGGGCTGCCCGGCCGCGTGCCCGGAAAGGGACCGGCGCGGCTTGCAACCACCATCGCGAAGACCGCCGGGCGGCGCCCTTCGAACCTCGACGATCTGGCCTTTTTGCGGGTCACCGAACTGGCGCCACTGGTGCGCGCGCGGGCTGTGTCCTCGACCGACCTCACCAGGATGTACCTCGCCCGGATGAAGAAGTACTCGGAGAAGCTGCTTTGCCTGATCACGCTGACCGAGGACCTGGCGCTCGAGCAGGCTGCCGCGGCCGACAAGGAGATTCGCCAGGGACATTACCGCGAATCGCTGCACAGCATTCCGTTTGGGGTGAAAGACCTGTTCGACACCAAGGGCATCCTCACCACCTGGGGCGCCGAACCGTGAGGATTGCGCCCTGGTACTCAACGCCATCCACGGCCCGGACGGGCACGACCGCGGCGTCGCCGCCGATTCGTTCCACTGGGAGCCGAGGCCGTTGCCGCCTTCGACGATATCACGCGCGATGGGCGCGTCCGCGAACTGCGCGGGCAGGCCGCCGGCGACTGGCCCAATACCTTCCGCACGTCCCGCCTCATCCCGGCGGTGGAGTACATCCGGGCGCAGCGCGCGCGCACCCTGCTCGTCGAGAAATTCGAAAAGTTCATGGTGGACTGGGATGTGATCGTCATTCCTCCCACGCAACTGCTGACCACCACCAATCTGACCGGCAACCCGCAGGTGGTGATGAAGTGCGGATTCGTGGACAATTTTCCGCGATCCATCGGTTTCCTCGGAAAGATCTATGACGAGGGTTCGCCGCTGCGCGTGGCTCTGGCCTATGAACAGACCACCGGGTGGCACAAGAAGAACCCGCCGCTCGGCCAGATTATCTGATATGCTCAACAACTACGCCTATGTCACGAAAAACTATCTTCATTGTTGTGCTTCTTCTGCTCGTTCCACTGCTTGTCATAGCGCAGGAGCGGGTCGACTTAAATGTGATCCACAAGATCAAGGCCGCCGAACTCGGTGGCGGTGGCGGCTTCGGCGGCGGATTCGGCGGCGGCGGTGGACGTGGGCCTTCCAGGGTCATGGACATCATGTACAACCTGACCGACCGCTATGGCCCGCGCCTGACCAATTCCCCGCAATTCCGCGCCGCGGGCCAGTGGGCCGTTGGCCAGCTCAAGGAGTGGGGCCTCAGCAACGTCCAGTTGGAGAAGTGGTCCTCGGAGATGCCGGGTTGGCAGTACACCTACTTCGCCGGGAGCATGGTCGAGCCTGCGTATCAAGCGTTGATCGGCGTGCCGGTGGCCTGGACCGGCGGGACGAACGGCGCGGTGACGGGCGAAGCCATACTGGCCCAGATCCAGGCCCCGGCGGACATGGACAAATTCCATGGGAAGTTGAAAGGTAAGATCGTCCTGACGTCTCCGGCGCTCGAGCTCCCCTTTCCTACCACCGCATTAGCCCGGCGCTACACGGTTGCCGAGTTGGCGGAGCTGGTTCCGGAGATCATTCCCACCGGCGGCGGGCGCGGCGGCCGCGGCGGCCTCGCGGCCAACCAGCCGCAGATGACCATGGAAGAGCGGCAGGCTTTCCAGGGCCGTATGCGCACCTATATGAAGGACGAGGGGGTCCTGTTGACCCTGACGGCCACGGCCAGGGGCGACAGCGGCACGCTGTTCGGCGGCGGCGCACAGACCTCGACCCGCAACCCCAATGGGACCACCACGCGCGTCCCTCTGGAGACTCTCGTATCCAGCCAGCCCCAGGTGTCCCTCACGGCGGAGCACTATAACCGCATCGCGCGGCTCCTGGAGCACAACGTCCCGGTCAAGCTCCAGTTCGACATCAAGACCGAGTTCGACCCCAACACCGATTCCTTCAACGTGATCGCCGAAATCCCGGGCAACGCCAAGAAAGACGAGCTGGTGATGGTCGGCGGGCACTTCGATTCCTGGCACTACGGCACCGGCGCCACCGACAATGGGGCCGGCAGCGCGGTTTCCATGGAGGTGATGCGCATCCTCAAGAGCCTCAATCTCAAGATGGACCGCACCGTCCGCATGGCCCTTTGGAGCGGTGAAGAGCAGGGGCTCCTAGGTTCGCGCGCTTACGTGAAGGAGCATTTCGCCGATCCCACGGTGATGAAGCCCACGGCCGAACACGATCGCTTGTCCGGCTACTTCAACATCGATAACGGCACCGGGCGCATCCGCGGCGTCTACCTGCAAGGCAACGAGATGATGCGGCCCATCTTCGAAGCCTGGTTTGCGGCGCTCAAGGACATGACCGAAGGCGTCGTCACGATTCGCAACACCGGCGGCACCGACCACCAGTCGTTCGACGCCGTGGGGTTGCCGGGCTTCCAGTTCATCCAAGACCCCATGGATTATGACACCCGCACACACCACTCGAACATGGATGTGTACGACCGTATCCAGCAGGGCGACATGGAGCAGATGGCGGTCATCGAGGCGGCCTTCGTATACAACGCGGCCACGCGCCCCGACAAGCTCCCGCGCAAGGAGCTGCCCGCGCCCCAACCGGCCGGCGGCCGCGGCGGCCGCGGCGGCGGCAATTAAGTATCATGGGAGCTTTCAGCCATCAGCCACGCCTGGCACGGCTGATCGCCGATCGCTGAAAGCTCCTTGGCCTACGACAGCCCCTTCAATGTGCGTGTGGCCGCCCCGTCGATTTGGTTACTGATGACCTTCAGAACGTCCGCTGGCAAGAGATCCTTGTGAGCGAGCTTTGGCCACGTCGTGGCCGTCGCCTCCACGGTTTCGCGCACCATGCGCGCGGTGGGCGTCGTCGGCAGGCCTGCGGTGTCGGTGAAGCGGCGTACTTGATCGAGGGTGATCCCTTCGAGACTGCGGCTCCCACCGAAGGTCAACGCCAGCTTGTCATCCGGTATGTAGGGTAAGGTCGCCACGAAGTCGTAAGCCGGGGAGAGCATCGGAGTGCGGGTGTCGGGATATAGCAGTGACCAGTTCTTAAGGTGCATGTCGGCGTTGCCGATGAGCACCGAGAACGCCAGCCGCTTCACGAATTCATATGCCCCTTGCTCGCCTGTTTCGGCCCAGAGGACGCGGGCGATATTAGCGTAGCTCACAGATTTGTACTTGCCTTCCGGGAAAATCCCGAAGACCTGCGCGAAATCTTCCATGTGGATGCGTTGTCCGCCGGGGCTGCGGTCAAAGCGCTCGACGGCGAGGGCGGTGCCAGCAAGGCTTGCAGCATCCGGCGGCAAGCCCTGGATGGAACTCACCGGAACAAGCTGGATGCGTGGGACCGCAATGCCGATGGCGCGGGCCAGTTCCAATATGACGAACTCGTTTTCCGAGACTGCGGCAAAGCGCGTCGACGGGAGTTTAACGATCCACGAACCGCCAATACCCTGGGCCGGAATGGTGAGGCCGCCGGAGGATTCCATAACGGCGGAGAACTTTAGTTGAACACCGGCAAGAGAGAAGCGCAGAGCGCCGCGATGACTACGATCTTCATCGCCTCCGCGACCGTCTTTACGTTCTTCACCGCGATCATGCGCACCGGCATCGTCATGATGATCGTCACCGTCGTGGTCGAGTGGCGTCACGGTCACCGCTCCGGCGAGATCCGCGCCCAACGCTGCCAGCAGGAAAAACTCCCGCTCCGGATTCACGCCAGCCTGCTCGGCCAGATAGGTACGCAGATGCCCTTCGGGCAGCAGGTTGGAGAAAAAAGGCGGCACGCGACGATGGACCTGCTGGACAGAGGTCACCAGACCGCCGGTTCGGCTCTTGTAGGACAGGCTCAGGGTAGGCCTTCTGGGATCGTCGATGTAGTCCTGCTCAAGGGCGAAGAGTTGCTGGTCCCCTGCCAGACGGTGGATAACGCCGATGCGGCGGCCCTGGAGGTCTACACCTAAGGCGGTCAGTTTCTTTGGATCGATGGTCACGATGACCGCTCCTCCTCTTCATCGGGTGCATAAAGAGGACGCTCCTCCTCGTCATCGAGGCCGTGAACGTGTCGGTTGCGACGCTCTCTCGTGAGAGACTGGACGACCGGAACAAGGTCGCGGGGAACTAGCAAGAGGTCATGATCGAGGACACGAACAAGATCGAGCAGAGTGTCGAAACGAGGAACGACCCTGCCGGCCTCGATGCCTGAGATGTGCATCTGCGGCAAGCCCACGCGCTGCCCCAACTCGGCTTGGCTCCATCGCCGCTGATGGCGGGCATCAACGAGTGCTTGCCGCATGGCAGCGGGCAACTCCTTTACACGGGACCTGATGTGCGATGACATATCACTAGTCTCAACTGATATGCTATCACATATCTATGGCCCCTGGCAAGTGGCAATGTGCAATTACATATCGGGCATTAGTATTGATATGCTATTATATATCAGTTCGCCCCCCGTGTTTACGCCGGTGCCCCCAGTGCAGTATCCTCGTTAACCGAAGGTCTCTCTTACATGAACCAAGTCAGGCTCGTTTCGAGGGTTCCCGTCCTTCTGGCGGCGGCTCTGATGGCTTCGGGGCCGCTGGCCCGAATCGCGCAGGCCCAGAACCAGATCACCTCTCCCGAGAAATTCTTCGGATTCCAGCTCGGCAGCGACCGGAAGATGGCCCGCTGGGACAAGATGATCGAATACTACAACCTCCTGGAGAAGGGAAGCGGCGGCCGGCTCAAGGTGGTCAACATGGGGCCGACCACCATGGGGAATCCCTTCCTCGAAGTGTTCATCTCCTCCCCCGGCAATATGGCCAGGCTGGAGCAGCTCCGGCAGGTGAACGCCAGAATCAGCGACCCGCGGGGCCTTGCCGAGCCGGAGGTCCGCAAACTAGTGGCCGAGGGCAAAGCGGTCATCTGCCAATCCATGAGCCTTCACGCCACCGAGATCGGCGGCACCCAGATGGCGCCCGAGCTGGCCTACGATCTGCTCTCGCGCAAGGATGAGGAGACCGAGCGTATTCTGGACAACGACATCTTCATCATGGTGCCGTCCTTCAACCCGGATGGCGAGATCATGGTGGCCGACTGGTACAGCAAAACGCTGGGGACGGAGTATGAGGGGTCGAATCCTCCCTGGCTGTACCACAAGTACGCCGGCCACGACAACAACCGCGACGCCTTTCAGACCAACATGGTGGAATCGCAGTACATGGCCAAAATCCTGTTCACGGATTGGAAGCCGGAGGCCTACGTCGACCACCATCACATGGGCAGCAACGGCGCCCGCATTTTTCTGCCGCCGTACGCCGAGCCGATTCGTCCTTACGCCGATCCCCTGGTATGGCGCGAGCTGAGCTGGTACGGCGCCCACATGGCCTACAAGGAAGAGGAGGCGGGTTTGTCGGGCGTCCTCAACGACGCCGAGTATTCCGGCTGGGGGCATTTCGGATTCCACTGGATCACGCCCTTCCACAACATCGCCGGGATGCTCACCGAATCCGCCAGCGCGAAGCTGGCCACGCCCCTTTACGTTCATCCCGATCAGCTCCGCGGCGGAGCGCGCAACCTGCCCGCCTATGAGGCCGAGACCATCTTCCCCAACCCGTGGCCGGGCGGCTGGTGGAAGCTGCGCGACATCGTCGAACGCCAGAAAGTTTCCGCCTGGGCGACCCTCGACCTGGCCGCGCGCAACCGCGAGACCGTGCTTTGGAACGCCTATTTGAAGGCCAGCAGGCAGACCGAACGGGGCGCGCAGGGCAAGCCGGCGGCGTACCTGATCTCGGCCATCCAGCACGACCCGCTGACCGCCGTGAAACTGGTCAACAAGCTGCTCGTGCAGGGCATCGAGATCCAGCAAGCGCCCCGAGGTTTGACCACCGAAGACGGCATGACGTACCCGGCGGGCTCGTTTGTCGTCTCGCTGGCCCAGCCCAAAATGGGGTTGATCCGATACCTGCTGGGCCGCACTTTTTTCCCGGACAATGAGTGGACGCGCAACCGGGACGGCTCGCCCATCCGCCCCTACGACATGGCCACCGACACCATGTTCGAGTTCATGGGTGTGCGCGTCGACCCGGTTGACCAGCCCGTGGCGGGCGAGCTCCGGAAGCTCACCGGCCCCGTGCCCTCCGTCGGGAAGGTGGCACAAAACGGGATTGGCTACACCTTCGAAGGACGGCTGAACGACAGCTTCAAGGTGCTGAACCTGCTGTTCGACAAGGGCGTCGCCGTGCGGCGCATCGACAAGGCCGCGCCCGGTCTCCGCCCCGGCGATTTCGTGGTGGCCCCAGGATCGGAGGCGGTCCTGACGGGCGTCGCCAAGGAAACCGGCGTGGATTTCAAGGCGCTGAGCGCGCCGGTCACCGCGGGCGCTCACGACCTGAAGCGCCAGCGCGTCGCCATGTATCAGCGGTACGGCGGCGGCAACATCGACGAGGGCTGGACGCGCTGGCTGATCGAGCAGTTTGGCTTCCCCTACACCAGCCTGATGGACGCCGAGATCAAGAAGGGCAGCCTCAACCAGAAGTACGACGTCATCATCCTGCCCGACGATTCGACGGCCACCATCACCGGTGAACCCGCCGCCGCCGGCGCGGGCGGGAGAGGCGGCAGAGGCGCAGCCGCCGATGGGGCGCCCTCTGCGCCCGGCGAAGGACGCGGCGGCCGCGGCCCCACGCCTCCCGAATACCGCACCGGCATTGGCGCCGACGGGGTGACTGCGCTGAAAGACTTCGTGCAGAAGGGCGGAACGCTAGTCACGCTCAACGGCGCGGCGAGTTTCGCCATGGAGCGGCTCGCAGTGGGCGTTCGCAACGTCGTGGCGGGCAAGACCACCAAGGAGTTCTGGTGCCCCGGTTCGACCCTCAAGGTGGAATTCGACAACACCAATCGGCTGGCCTACGGAATGCCGGCGGAAGGCTTGGCCGTCTATCTGAACAGTCCAGCCTTCGAGGTTACCGCCCAGAACGCCGACCAGTATGAGACCATCGTTCGCTACGCCAGCCGCGACCTGCTCGAAAGCGGATGGCTGGTGGGCGAAGACACCCTGGCCAGGAAGGCGGCCATGGTTGCAGCCAAACTCGGCGAGGGCCGGGTGGTGCTGATCGGCTTCCCGGCTCAGCACCGCGCGCAAACCCACGGCACGTTCAAGCTGCTGTTCAACGCGCTGGTGCGGTAGTGATGGGACGCGAACCGGCCGGCTTTGAGTGAATTGGACTACCTCTGGCATTCCTGGCATACTGGGAGAGGTTGCCGGCAAGGAGCCGTCATGACGGTCAACGCACATTTCGATGGCAAGGCCATCATCCCCGATGAGCCACTCGATCTGCCGCCCAATCAAGCCTTGATCGTGCAGATCGAGTCGGTGGGAGCGCGCGCGGCAGGGGGCGAGTCGGCCTTAGCCTGGCTCGCCGCCAATGCGGTTGAGGACGACGCGCTGCCCGCGGATCTGGCTGATCGACACGACCATTACCTCTACGGCTGTCCCACGGAGGACAGGCAGCGGTAGTGGCAACCTACTTCGCCGATACTTCCTACTGGATGGCGCTTTCGCGCAAGCGAGATCAATAAAATCGGCACGCGGCCGCATGGAACCAGTTCGTGATCCGAACCAGGAGCACCATCGTAACCACCGAGGCCGTTCTTTGGGAGTGGTTGAACGCTTTTTCCGACGCGAGCACTCGCGCCGTTGCAGCCGAGGGTTACCGCCGGGCCCATGCGGACGCACACATCGAGGTGGCGCCGTTCCAGCCCGCACTGATCGATTCCGCTGTGGAGCTTTACCGGACGAGGCCCGACAAGAGCTGGAGCCTCACCGATTGTCTGTCTCTTGTAGTTATGGAGCGGCGCCAACTGACGGAGGCGCTGACCACGGACCGGCATTTTGAACAGGCGGGCATGAAGGTGATGATGCTCCGGCAGCCGGCGCGCAGAGTTTGACTCGCGGTTGCGTAGCAAGCGGGGGATTTCCGCTACGCCGTAGCGGTTTTCACCCCTTCTTGGTCGCCTGCAGAGCCTCGTTGGGTGTATTGTCATGTTTAGCTTGCCCACTATGGAAGGTGACCAGTTCGCTGAAGACATGCTCCGCTTGGTCAACCGCGGCCGTGAGGGCTTCCAAGCTTTCGCTGCCACTGTAGACTTGGTCGGGATCAAGAACCAAATGGTGAAACGGAGAAATGAGGCCAAGGCGCGCCTTGACGACCTCCAACAGGGATTCGGAGGGGCTCTGTCGATTTTTCCAGGAGGCGAGGAGTATCGCGTCTGTTTCGCTACCGACGCGGTTTTCGTGGTCCGTGAGTTGGAGCCCGGTGCTGACACCGGTTCGCTTTGGGCCTCGTTCTGCGGTCATATCTACGCCTTGGCTGGTTTTCTCGATGATATGGATCGACAGATCGGCAATCCAGGTCTGCGCGTGGTGGTCGCTGCTGGTCCACTCTTGCAGGTCAGCGACCCGGAGAGTTGGAAGAAACTTCCATGCAAGCTGGAAACCGCGAATTGGTTTGTCTTGACTGGTGCCGCCGATGCGCTACGAAAATGTATGGAAGCCGAATCGCTCGGTAAGAAGGCGGGGTTTTTGACCGGCTACTGTTGGCATGAGCGGCCTACACCTGCCGGCTCATTTCTCGGGACGCGGCTGCAGAAGGTGCCTCTTGAATACGCACGGCGGCCGGATCTGTACGATACGTTTTACAGGGAAATGGTGGCACGAGCTGATCAAACGGCCACGCTGCCTGGGTGGCAAGCCAACAGCACGCTGGACCCGGCCGGCGCCAAGTAACGTAGAGCCGTCCATGGTGGACTTTCTGCCGCCCGAAAGAAGCACGGCGATTGAGACTTTATCTGGATGCCTGTTGTTTGAACCGTCTGACGGACGATCAGAGTCAAGCCCGCGTTCGCAACGAAGCCGAAGCGGTTGAAGGCATTCTTTGCCTGGTATGTGAAGGACAGGCAACCTAGGTGAGCAGCACTGCACTCGAGATCGAGATCAGCCGCAACCCGGATGCGGACAGGCGGCACGACGTCGCCGCTCTGCTTGCCTTCTCCAATGAAGTCGTGGTCCCGCGGTCACGCTCGGCCGAGCGCGCCGCGTTCCTTCAGAAGCTTGGAATCGGCGCCTTCGACGCTCTGCATTTGGCAAGCGCCGAGCAAGGCCAAGCCGACGTGTTCCTGACAACTGACGACGGCCTGCTTCGCCGAGCCGCGCGATACAGCGACGAGCTTCGCATTCGCGTCCAGAACCCGGTATCCTGGTATGAGGAAGTGGTACTATGATTCCCCTCGGGAAGATGAGCGATGAAGACTTCGAACGGCATGCCCTCGCGATTCTGCAGCGCGACCTGGGACTCGACGGTCTAGCTCGCTTCCGCCGCCTGTATCGATCCGGCTCTGGCGACTACACCCGCGATCGTCACCGCTGGCTGGAAGGCGCCACAATTCAGGAAATCATGGCCGAAGTAGAGCGCCGGGACAAGCCCGCTGCTTAGGCCGCGACCGGGGTGAAGCGAGACCGCTCCGCCGTAACGGTCTCCGTATGTAGAATCAATGGGTTAGCGGGGGATTTCCGCTGCGCCGTAGCGGTTCTTGCTGCCGGCGCCCGCCCCGGCTACACAGGAAAAACCGGTGGCAACGAACCGACGATGCGCACGGTCTCGAGGCTGACGCGCACAACCTGCCCCACCACGCGGACGATGTACTGCGGATCGTCCTCGCGGTTGGGGTCGGACTTGATGCCGCTGCGTTCGTCTTCGGTGACGCGGTACTGATCCACGACCCATTCGAGGGCGGAGCGGTTGCCGAGCCGGTACTCGAAGGCCGCAGGCGGAATGCCGGCCAGCGTGAGCGACGGGTTGACGGCGAGCGCGGTCTTGTCTTTGTTCAGCCGCATCTTGTCTTCGACGCGGTAGCTCAACGGGTATGCCGGATTCTCGACCCAGTCGAGCGGCCACGGTTCGAGCGTTTCGTACTCGACGTGCAGGCGGGCCAGCTCGCGTCCGGCGGCGGCGAAGGCGGCGAAATCGGTAGCGAAGGGGATGCGCGGCAACTCGCGTTTGAGGTTGTCCGCGAACTTCTCCCGGTAGGCCGGATGGTGCAGGACGGCGTAGATGTAGTGGAAGATGTCCCACTTGGCAATGGCGGGGTCGCGGTAGTGCTGGCGGAATTCTTCGAGCGCGGCGTCGGTGACGTTCTCGCGGCGGTTCGAGCCGTCGGGGGCGTAGGTGTAGAAGGGGAAGGTCTGAGTGCCGCAGCCAGCGCCGACGAGATGCAGATCGCAGATGCGATCGGTAAGGAGCACCATGAACGGCTTCTCCGAGGCCGCCCCGGTCAACGCGACGGCGAGATTCTCCTGCTCGGTAGCTGGAGTGGAGAAAAGCTCGTGTTGGCGGTACCTGCGGTGGACCAGTAGGGGGTCGAAATACAGAGACTGCCGCGCGAACGGTCTGTACAGCGCGACTCGAAGTAGGCCCTTTGAGTACCGAATGGTATCCTTCGTAACCAAGCTCTGTTTCAGCCGGTCTGTCCACTTGATGAAGTCCGGGCTGTTGTTCACGAATTCGTCTACGGAAACCGGCTTGGCCTCCTCTTGCCCGTATCGAAAGACCTCGTAGTTATAGTTCCTGATGAGTCGCCTGACCTTTTCGACGAGGTGCTCAGGGTCGAAATCGTAAACCCACTCATCCCGGTTGGAAGCAATGCCGAGCGACTGGGCAGAGAAGATTTCCCCGATGGGCGTAAACGAGGCGTATTCTTCGCCGTGTTCTGGCACAAGCCATGTGTGCCTGGCATCCGGTGTGAGGCGCTCCCAGTCGACTTCTCGCTCCTGTAACCAGGTTAGCTTCTCTTCCTTTCGCCAGAATTCTGGCACGCGGTGGTAGCGCAACCGCTTCGTATCCTCGCAGCGCACTGCCACCGTAATGCCCACACCAACCTGAATGCCGAAAACGTTGTGCGTCGTCCCGCTGAGCTTCGGGTTCCTGCGAACGTTGCCGTGCAAGTCGATGTGATCGACATGCGTGAAATCCTGCATCAGGTGCTTGCGCATGCCGTCGAAGGCGATCTGGTCTACAAAGCTGTTGTTGGAGACGAAGCAGACGATGCCATCCCGGCCCTCCAGCCGATCGGTTGCCCAGCGAAAGAATTTCACATACGCATCGCTGAGCTTGTTCTTCAAAGTCGCCTTCGAGTCTTTGGCATAGGTGTCACGAATGCGCCCGTCGATCACAGGGTACTTCCGGTTCTTGTTGTTGTCGTTCTCGTTTACTTGCCCCATGTTGTACGGCGGGTTACCAATAATGACTGTGATCTGCGCTTTGCGCTCGCGGTCCACGCGCCCGGTGTTGGCTTCGCTGAACATCGGCAACTGACGGGCCTCGGCCAAATCCAGGGTGTCCACGAAACATAAGCCGTCGAACGGTTCGTATTGGCCGGTCAATTCCAAATACGCGTGCTCGATGTTCAATGCCGCAATGTAGTACGGCATCAGCATCACTTCGTTGGCGAACAACTGCTCCTTGTACATCCGCGGCAGGTCGCGTTTCGACATGTGCTGCATCAGGTGCACGATGAAATTGCCGGTGCCGGTGCAGGGGTCCAAAATCACCACGCCGGGCGAGGAAAGCGTCAGGCCGAATTCGCGCTTCAGTGCTTCCTCCACCGCGCTGCACATGTACTCCACAATCTGCGGCGGCGTGTAAACAATGCCGTGCGTGTCCGCCACCTTCACCGAATAGCCGCGGAAGAAGCGCTCGTAGATGCTGTTCAGGAACAACTGCTTCTCGCTGAAATCGGCGATGGTCCGGGCGGCGCTCTCAATGGCAAGGTAGAACGAATCCAAACTCTTCAGATATTCCGTGCGGCTGAAGCTCTGGCTTACCAGAGCTTCGATCACGCGCTCCACTTCGGCCGCGATGGCGTTGCGGCGGGTGAATTCGGGGTTGTCGAAGATCGTCCGGAAGAGGCGCTCGGTGAGCAGGTGCTGCACCAGCATCTCGTCCACGGCCTCCCGCGAGATGTTGGGGTTGAGCGAAACCTGGCAGAGCGCGAAAAACTTGCCGAACGCTTCCTGGAATGGCCGGTGGTGCTGGTGCGCCTCCTCGATCTTGTGCGCCAGGCCGCGCGCGAGGTCGGGGACGCGCTGGCCGAACTCCTCGACGGCCTGCTCGAATTCGCGGATCTCGGGCTCGGTGTGGGAGTAGAAACGGAACAGCAGGTCGGCCAGGTCGCGCGCGTCGGAGAGGTCGGCCCGCATCACCGGGTTGCGGTTCTGGTAGAGCACGGCGCGGCGGGTGTCTTCGAA
Source organism: Bryobacteraceae bacterium (assembly GCA_049516835.1). GTDB lineage: Bacteria > Acidobacteriota > Terriglobia > Bryobacterales > Bryobacteraceae > Fen-178. The sequence goes on from JBEKSR010000006.1 coordinate 65,407, forward strand.
AATCGTGTTGCCGAGGGGGTAGCCGCGGCGGATCTTGCGGTCGATCTCGCGGTCCAGGTCGTCGTGCGAATCCTTGGATTCCCAGAAGCCGCGCGGCAGGCTGTTGGCGTCGAAGACCGTGCCGTCGGGCCGGATGCGGTGGCCACCGGCCTGGGCGCCCCACTCGGCCACAAAGCGCCAGCCGTGGAGGCGCGCGGAAGCCGCCAGCAGGTTCTCAAACGGCCGGCGAAGGCCGAGTTCGTTCTCCACGCCCTGCCCGCGAAGCGCCGCCAGCGAGCGCTGGTATTCGCGGATCAGCGGATGGGCAGGCGAAATCTGGGCGGATGGCCGCGTCATGTCTAATCGAGTGTCGATTGTAGCGCGAACTACCGGGCGCTGCTGCGCGTAGGATGAGACCATCCGCTTGACCTAAAATAAGCAAGGAGGCTGGCCGTGCTGGAGCGTCGGCATGATTTGCGCCGGGCGCGCGTTTTCTACGCCGTCCTGGTTCTTCCGCTGCCGGGTCTCCTGTTCTCGGCTGACCCGTATGCCGCGGATCGTGAACGCATGGTCCGGGAGCAGATTGAGAGCCGCGGCATCCGTGGCGCGGAGCTTTTGCGTGTGCTGCGCGCCACCCCGCGTCATCTGTTTGTGCCCCTTGCCAGCCGGCCGATGGCCTATGACGACCATCCGGTTCCGATCGGCTATGAGGCCACGATTTCCCAGCCGTATATCGTGGCGCTGATGACCGATCTGCTGGCTCCGCGGAAGACGGATCGCGTGCTCGAGATCGGGACCGGGTCGGGCTACCAGGCAGCGGTCCTCTCGCAACTGGCGCAACAGGTCTACACCATCGAGATTGTTCCGGAACTGGCGAAATCGGCGCAGCGCACCCTGAGCGATCTCGGGTATCGCAACGTAACAGTGCGCCAAGGGGATGGTTACAAAGGCTGGCCGGAACAGGCGCCATTTGCTGGAATCATGGTCACGGCGGCGCCGCCGGAGGTCCCTCAGGCGCTCATCGACCAACTTGCGAATGGAGGGCGCCTCGTGGCGCCGGTTGGCGTCGGGTGGAACCAGGAGTTGGTGCTGATCGAGAAAGACGCGAACGGCCGGATCCGGCGCCGCTCCGCTGGGGGCGTGGTGTTTGTGCCTATGAGGCCGGGCGGGCCGTAGGAACGCGTGAATATCATGTGAGCGCCGCTAGTGTTGCGGTACGCCGCCCGAGGCGCCTCCCACAATCCACCCGTCTGCAAGCTGGATCACCCGCTGTCCGTAGGCCGCGTTGGTCTCCGAGTGGGTCACCTGCACGATGGTAACGACGGCGGTTCGGCTACTTGCGCCGCCGTCTGCTGAGGAAGACGATTCCCAGGGCGCCGGCGGCCACGCCGAAAGTCGCAGGCTCGGGAGCGGTGTTAAAGGTCCCGGTATCGGAGAACTCCAGTACGATGTCGTTCACCTGGTTAGGGGCGAACGCTGTGTCGCTCATGCGATCGACGTAGTCGATGCCCGTGCTGCCTAGGAAGAGCGACGTATCACCCGAGATCCGGCTCCACATGGCAGGACCCGCCAACGAGCCAGGCGCGAACACCTCCTGCTTCGATGTGCCGTCTAAGTATCCAACGGCGAGGGTTACCTCGGTTGCCCCGTTACTCCAGTAGCCCTCAAATCCGAAGAACAAAAAATACGTTCCACTGGGGATGCTGACCTCGAGGGGGGTGCCGAGAAACGGATTGGATACCGGGTCTCCCAGGTTCGTCACGCCAATCCACCCCAGACCCGGAGTACTCCACCTGCCCTGATCGCCGGGTCCCCGAGTCACCTAGATGGAAGTGATGGTCCCGGACAATGCGGGAACCGCCGCGCTCACAATCAGGAGCATTGCCGTCCAAAGACCTCTAATTATTGATCCTCCGTTTTAGCCAGGACTTCCGTTTTGCCATCCGGGCCAGCATCGATTATACATCCAACCGCCCCAGTGGGAGCCGTTTGCGCGCGAAACTTACGACGCATCAGCCCGAGCGCCACCATCGCGGCGCCGGCGAGGAAAAGTGTCCCGGGTTCCGGAACCCCGCCGTTGTCGGAGAACTCTTTAGCAGCGGTGAGTGCTCAGTGGTGTGCGGGAGGAGTGCGGCCAGTTGGAGTAGTCATTGGCCTTTCCGCTTACGCCTCCTGGCGAGGAGCAGGATCGCCCCGGCCAACGCAGTCAGACCGATAGTGGTGGGTTCTGGCACAGTAACGGTCAACTCCGAGGATATCGCGTACAGCGAGTAGCGGTTGGATGCGGGCATCGCGCTATACTCAATCCAAGCGGAGCTAGTGGCCCACGTAGCCCCAACGAGGGTGTATGCCCCTCCGAGGGGAGCGCCATCTGAGATGCCTGATCGTCCACCGGTGAAGACGTAGTCGGCGCGCATATGCCCATTCTGATCGATCTCGATGGGGGACAGGAGGGGGGAAGTTTCTGGGGAGAATAACTCGGCCGTACCGGCGGCAACCTCCGTGCCGTCCAGAGTGTAGATCCCGGAGGCGGTGTCTCCGATGTTGGTTTTGGCGTCCACGGTTGCGGTGGAGCCGATGACCGTCCAGGTCGCGCCCAAGTCCACCAATGCCGGGACGGTGTCGGCCACGAGGGTGACAAAATTGTTGTAGTAATTGATGTCGGTGGACGTGGCATCGGTGAGCGTGCTCGTGAAGAACACGAGCCGGTATATGTCACCGGGATTGAGATTCAGCGGGACGGTGATGATTGTCGCCGCATCCGAGCGGGATGCGATCCCCACAACGGCAAGCACCAGCAAAACCAGATGATTGACTCCGGGCACTCTCATTCGACACTCCTTCACCAAAATCTTCTAGGCTGGGAGCGGGGGATGGCGGCTTTCGAGGAACTCCGAATGAGACGTCAGCCAGGGACCAGCGTAACCCACGATTTCGATTTTGACCCCCGGCTGCAAACCGGGGTTATCATTCGAAATGCTTCCGATAAATTGTCCATCGTTTTGGTGCCCCGGTCAAGCACTTTTTGAGAGTTCAGAACCTCACAAATACTGTACTGTCGTATATTTCCACTAAACTGCCCTACAGCGGCCGTCCTTGCCACAGCCAGTCACCCAAAACGTCTTCCACCGCGAGGGGAAACTTCCACCGAAATTCTCCGTCTCGGAATCCCTCCCGAGTCGTGGCACTCTTGCCATGAATGAAGTCCCTCACCCGCGAACAACTCCAATCCCGCAAGGAACAGGCCAGAGCATGAGTTCACGTTCCGTTCTGGCCTCCTCGGTTGCTAACCGGGGCCAGCATTCGGGACACTCCGGCTAAACCCTACACATCGTTCCAGTGTCCAAGTCAAGCTAATTTCGGAGCTAAAGGCCGGAATAATACCTGTTGCGGTGTGCGGTACTGTGGCGATTCTCTGCACTTTGATCCACTTCTCCACCGTTCCCGTTCCCGTCTCCGCGTCTATGCCTTCACACCCCCGCCCGAGGCGCCTCCCACAATCCACCCGTCGGCAAGCTGGATCACGCGGTGTCCGTAGGCCGCGTTGGTCTCCGAGTGGGTCACCTGCACGATGGTCGTCCCCTCGTCGTTGAGCTTCTTGAACAGCTCCATGATCTCCTTGCCCTGGCTGGAGTGCAGGTTCCCGGTGGGCTCATCCGCCAGAATCAGCTTGGGGTTGGCGATCACCGCCCGCGCCACCGCCACGAGCTGCTGCTGGCCGCCGGAAAGCTGGCTCGGAAACAGGTCGCGCTTCCCCACAATGTGGAACCGGTCGAGCGTGTCGCACACCGCCGCGGCGCGCTCGGAACTTTTCACGTTCCGGTAGGAGAGCGGTATGTCCAGGTTTTCGTAAACCGTCAGGTTGTCGATCAGGTGGTAGCTCTGGAACACGAAGCCGATGTACTTCTTGTTCAGCTCCGCGCGGTCCCTCGGCTTCATCCGGTGCACCTGGTGGTTCACAAACTCGAACTCGCCGGTCCAGGCGCCGTCGAGCATCCCCAGGATGCTCAGGAGCGTCGATTTCCCCGCGCCCGAGGGGCCCATGATGGTGACAAACTCGCCCTCTTTGATTTCCAGGTTGATGCGGCGCAGCACGTAGCTCCGGCCGAAGCCGCCTTCATAAAACTTCTCGACATTGCGAAGTGTAATCATGACTTTCCTATCCTAGCGGGCCACAACCGGCCCCGAACGGCGGCGGTCGGCGACCGCCGCGCAGGATGCCATCCTGCCCCACATCTATTCGTGGCGCAGGGCCGTCATGGGGTCGAGCCCCAGGGCCCGCCGCGAGGGCAGGTAGCTCGCCGCCAGCGCCACCGCTCCCAACAATACCGGGATGGCCGCGAACGTGTAAGCGTCCGTCGCCTTCACGTCGTAGAGCATGGTGGCCATCAGCCGGGTGAGCGCGAAAGCCGCCGCCAGGCCGGCCGCGATTCCATACCCCGCCAGGCGCGCCCCGTGCCCTAATACCAGCTTAAGCACGTCGCCCGGCTGCGCGCCCAGCGCCACTCGAATCCCGATCTCGTGGGTCCGCTCGCTCACGTCGCAGGAGATCACGCCGTAGATCCCCACCGCCGCCAGAAGGAAAGCGATCTCCGCGAAAACGCCGAGCAGCACCGTGTTGAACCGCGCCCCGGCGATGGCCTGATCCACCACGTCTTCCATGGAACGCGCGTCCGCCACCGGCTGGTCCGGGTCGAGTTGGTGCACTTCACGTTCCACCGCGGAGGCCAGCGAGAGCGGCGGGGCGCCCTCTGGGCCCGCCGTCCGCACCACCATGGTCATGGTTGCGGCGGGCGCCTGTGCGTAGGGGCAGTAGACGGTGGGCCAGTCCTCGCTCTCGATCCGCTCCGGCTTCACGTCTCCCACCACGCCAACGATCTCGGCCACGCGCCCGTTGTTGGCATCCACCACCAGGCGGCCGCCAATGGGATTCGCTTCGGGCCAAAAACGCCGCGCCAGCGTCTGGTTCACCACGATCACCGGCGGCGCCTGGCTGGTGTCCGAGTCTGCGAACACGCGCCCCGCAACCAGCGGAATCCCCATGCTGCGGAAGTATGCGGAATTAACCGAGCGCAGCAGTCCGATGGGCCGCTGTTCGGGCGCCGGCGCCGGACGCCCATCCACGGCGAAGGCCGATCCACCTCCCAGCCCCGTCAGCGGCAGCCCGCTCACGGCGCCCACCGCGCCAACTCCGGGCAGCGCCGCCACCCGGTCCGCCACCTGCTGGACGAACGCGATCCGCCGGTCCGGCGCCGCATTCCGGCCGCCCGCCAGCGGCACCCGCAGGGTAAGCAGCCCCGCGGGCTGGAATCCCGGGTCGGCCGATCGCAGCCTCGCGAAGCTGCGAATCAGCAACCCCGCGCCGATCAGCACCACCACCGCCAGCGCCACTTCCGCCACCACCAGCGCATTGCGCACCATCCGTCCGGAGCGCCCCGTGGTGCCGCCGCGGCCGCCCTCCGTCAGGGCCGCGTTGAGATCGGCGCCCGAGATCTCGATCGCCGGCGCGATGCCAAATAGAATGCCCGTCGCCACCGATACTCCCAGCGCAAACAGAAACAACCGGGCGTCCACGCTGGCTTCCGCCAGCCGCGGAATGCTGGCCGGCCCGAGCCGCGCCACCAGCGCCACCACGCCGCGCGCCAGCGCCATTCCCAGCGCCCCGCCCGCCAGCGCCAGCAGCACGCTTTCGGAAAGCAGTTGCGCCACAATCCGGCCGCGGCCCGCGCCCAGCGCGGTGCGGATGGCGATCTCCTTCCGCCGCATGGCGCCGCGCGCCAGCAGCAGGTTGGCTACGTTCACGCAGGCCATCAACAGCAGAAACCCCACCGCCGCCATCAATACCAGCAGCGCCTGTTGCACGTGGCCCACCAGCTCCTCCCGCAGCGGAACGAGCGATGGCCGCCAGCCTCTGTCCACCGCCGGATTAGCCTGTTCCAGCCGGCTCCCGATGGTGTCCATTTCGGTTCGCGCCCCCTCCATCTCCACTCCCGGTTTCAACCGCCCGATCACGATCAGGAAGCGCATCGCCGCGGTGCGAGCGTCGTGGGGGTTGAGCCCCAGCGGTATCCAGATGTCCACCGGAGAATCCAGCACCGAAAAACCGGCCGGCAGCACCCCCACTACCGTGTAGCTCCGATCGCGCAGCCGGATCGCCTTCCCCGCAATCGAAAGGTCCCCGCCGAACCGCCGCTGCCATAGCGCGTGGCTCAGCAGCGCGCAATTCGTGCGGCCGGGCTGGTCTTCCTCGGAGAGAAACGCGCGCCCCACCACCGGCTGCACTCCCAGCAGCGGAAACAGGCTCGCCGAGACCCGCTCCGCGCGCAGCTCTTCCGGATCGATGTGGCCGTTCGGTCCCCCGGTCAGGTTGATGGAAACGTCCTGAATCGCGGCCAGCGACTCCAGCGCGCGGCTCTGGTTCCGCCACTCCAGAAAGTCGCCGGGTGTGACGAACATCTCCTTCAAGTTCTGTGCGGGGTTCCTTTCCCAAAGCACCAGCAGGCGTTGCGGATCGCGAAACGGAAGCGGCTTCAGCAGCACGGCATCCACCACGCTGAAGATGGCGCTGGTCGCGCCCATGCCGAGCGCCAGGGACACCAGGGCAACGGCGCTGAATCCCGGCGCCTTCCATAGCAGGCGCGCCCCGTGGCGCAGATCCCGGGCGAGCGACTTCATGGCCTGTCAGGTTAGCAGATTGCGGTCCGGCCCGCAGTACTGTGTGGCGCACGCACTCGTGCGTGCCGCGTCGGCACTCGTGCCGACGCTCGGTTTCCCGCGCGAACACGTGTCGAGAAGCCCGGAACGGGTCCGCAAACCGGAAATCTCGACACGGCACGCATGAGTGCGCAATGCCACTTGGTTTTTGTGAAATCGACATTCTGCATAGATTGTGGGGCGGGCAATCCTGCCCGCAAGCCGGCCTTCCGGCCGGCTGGACCCGCTGGAAAGCGGGTCCGCAGGCTGAAAAGCCTGCCCCACAAGTCCCGTCGGATTGGCCGCTTCCGAAAACTAAGCGGCATTGGGCATGAGTGCGTGCGCCACGCCAGTCGCCGGGACTTGGCATGGTTATTTCGTGGCGGGCCCTAACTCTTGGCCGTCTCGACACTCTCCTCGACAATCCGCCCGTCGAACAGATGGATGGTCCGGTCGGCGAACTCCGAGTAGCGCGGATCGTGCGTCACCATGCAGATGGTCGAGCCCGCCTGGTGCAGCTCGCGCAGCAGGTTCATGACCGCTTCGCCATTGGCCGAATCCAGGTTTCCGGTCGGCTCGTCGGCCAGCAGGATCAACGGATCGCCGCTCAGGGCGCGCGCCACCGCCACGCGCTGCTGCTGGCCGCCGGAAAGCTGCGACGGGTAATGCTTCATACGGTGCGACATCCCCACGCGCTCGAGCGCCTCTTGCACCCTCCGCTTGCGCTCGGCCGACGGCATGCCGCGGTAGGTCAGCGGCAGCTCCACGTTTTCATAAACGGTGAGGTCGCCAATCAGGTTGAACGCCTGGAAAATGAAGCCGATCTCGCGGTTGCGAATGCGCGCCCGCTCGGAGAGCTTGAGCCCCGTCACCGGCTTGCCATTCAGGTAGTACATGCCGTCGGTGGGCGTGTCCAATAACCCCAGGATGGCGAGCAGCGTCGATTTGCCGCAGCCGGAAGGCCCCGCGATCGACAGGTACTCTCCTTTCGCGACATCGATGTGGACGCCCGACAGCGCGTGCGTCTCCACTTCGTCCGTCACAAAAACCTTGCTTACCTTCTCCAGTCGAATCAGCGGTTGTGAGCCGTTATCCATCGTCATCACTCCTTCTACGAAAACCGCGAGAACTTAGTTCAAACGAATCCGGTCGTAATTGTCGTACTGTGACATGTCCGAGAGAATCACCTGGTCGCCCACCTTCAGGCCATCCTTGATCTCGATGGTATTGACGGAGCTGCGGCCAAGCTGCACCTTCACTTTGTTGGCATATTTCCCGTCCGGCTCCAGTTTGAAGAGCTGCACGGTGGCGTCCTGCTGCCCGAACACCGGCCGCCCGACATACACCACGTCGTCGAGCTTGGCCAGTTGGATGGTGCCGTCCACGCTCAGATCGGGACGCGCGCCGGGGGGAAGCGTGCCCTTCAGAGCCACATCCACCGTCACCGTGCCGTTCAAAATGGAGGGATCGATGCGCGAGACACGGCCCTCGATCAGCCCGTTCGACCCGCCCCCGGCCAGCCGCGTGTCGATCACGGCGGGCTGCCCGTAGGCGATGTCCTTGACCTGTGTTTCGGCGATTTTCAGCTCGGCCTTCAGCTTGGAGGGCTGCGCCACCTTCCCCAGGGGCGTTCCGGCCATGACCTTCTGGCCTACCTCCACCGGCGTGGGAAGCTGTTGCAGCATGCCGTCGAAGCCGGCCCGCACCTTCAACTGGTCCACCTGGCTCTTCTTCAGGTTGAACTGCCCGCGAAGCTGCTCCACTTTCACTTGCTGGGCCGCCAGTTGCGCTTCTTCCGCGTCGCCGTTGATGGCCAGACGCTTCTGCTCGAGTTGCACCCGGCCATCCAGTTGCTGCGCCTTCACCGCCGAGATCTTGGCGTCCACTTCGGAGAACAGGCCCTCCTTGGCAAGCGCCTGGTCGCGGTCCGCCTGGAGCTTCGAGGTATTGTAATCCGCGCCAACCTGTGCCACGGTGGACTGCATATCGAGTTTGGCCTTCTGCAGCGTGACCTTCAGGTTGGCGAAATCCGCCTCGGCGGCTTTCAGGTTGTATTCGGCATCCAACAACTGCGTCTCGAGCTCCGGGCTGGTCAGAATCATCACCACCGAATCGGCCTTGACCGGCGTGCCGGGGTAGATCAGGATGCGCTGCACCCGGCCGTCGGTGGTTGCGGGGATGAGCATGGTCTCTTCGGGCACCAGCGTGCCCAGGCCCCGCACCTCGAGCACGATGGGACCGCGCTTGACGGCGTCGATCCAGACCGTGGACCGTTCGACTCCCGGCGCCGCCACCTTCAGGCGCGACAGCCCGATGGTAATGACGGCAATGGCCGCCAGCACCACCACTCCAATCGCGATCCGGCGGATCAGTCTCTTCCTGGCAGCGTCTTTGCGCGGTATGTCCATTTCGATGTCCGGGGATAATCGGGCACGGCGCCTGCCAATCCGCGCCTGACTTAACATTATGACGTTTCAGAAGATAAAAGGGATAGCCACCTGGCGCGACTGTCCGGTAATGGGACATCCTGTGCCGCCGTGGGACGCAGTGGGGCCGTGCCCAGAGGGCATCCCCTGGCCACCGGCGGGCCCGCCATCGTGTACTATTTGAATATGTACAGCAGAAAGGAGCCGGGCGATGCCCAGACCCGCGGTGGAAGACAATAGCCGGATGTCGCTGCGGATTCCGGCCGAGGAAAAGGCAATCCTTCTACGGGCGGCGGCGCTGCGGCGCACCGATCTGACGGATTTCGTCCGCCAACACAGCTTGAGCGCCGCCAGGGCAGTGATCCAGGAAGCCGAACATCTGGAACTCTCCGAGCGAGACAGCCTGCGCGTTTTGGCCGTGCTGGAGAACCCGCCCAAGCCGAACGCGAAGCTGCTGGCCGCGGCGAAGTCGCTGCCAAGACGGAAATGAACATTACGGCCTGGCACGAGGAGCCGGTCGGCAAACGGCATGATCGGGAGGCCTTCGACTGCGGCGAAACGGCGTTGAACGAATTCCTGCAACGCTACGCCCGTAGGAACCACGAAATGGGCGGCGCAAAGACCTTTCTTGCGATCGGCGACGCCGACAATAAAACGATTCTCGGCTACTACAGCCTGAGTCCCGCCTCGATTGCCTATGCCCGCACGCCGGAGCTTGTCCGGCGCGGGCTGGCGCGTCATGATGTGCCGGCATTCCGGTTGGCACGCCTGGCGGTGGATCTCAAAGCACAACGGCAAGGGCTTGGCGGGCAGCTTCTACTGTCGGCGGGTAAGAGATGTCTACTGGTATCCGCGGAAGTGGGGGGCGTAGCGATGCTCATCGATGCCAAAAACGCGACGGCCGCGGCATGGTACGCGAGCTACGGCGCTCTACCGCTGCTGGATGCTCCGCTCTCCCTGCTGCTGCCGCTGACGACCGTCGAAGCGGCCCTCAAGGCGGCCAGGAAGTAAGGGACCCTCTCTGATCCGACTGGGCCACCCGCACCCGCCGAAACGAGTGTTGGCGCTTCCCGACAAGCCTGGGCGGGTTTGGGGCCGCGCAATGGCCGCGAAGGCGCTGGCGGATCTGCTCGGACACGTCTCGATTGCTCCACAATTCCCCATTCTGCTGGCCCCGTTTTTCATCGGTTCTCGCATTACAGGTGACAAACGGTGGTGAGGCAGCCGGTTGACATACCGGCTCCATCAACAAACGTCCGGCGGCCGGCGGCGCCTCGCGTCGTCCGCCAGAAACGATAGGAGCTGTGAAAAGTATGTATACTCGAAATCTCACCAGAGTAGCCCTGCTGGTTCTCTGCTTCTGCTGCGCTCTTGCGGCGCAGCCGCAATGCTCCACCCGCGACACTGTCGGAGTGTGGTCGTTTATGTCCTTGGGATGGTCGATACCAGTAGGCGGCTCTGAGCCGGCGCCTCTGACCATGATCGGGATCCTTACCATCGATTACTCGGGAAAGGTGACAGGTCCCGCAACCTTCATCTCTGGAGCGCCGATGCCCGGAACACCCATCCCGGCCGGACAGGCACTCGACATGGACATGGTCAACGCGACGGTTCAGGTGAATGCCGACTGTACCGCCCTTCTGAAATACAGCATTCAGTTGAAGGGCTTGCCTGTGCCTCCCGTCGGTCCCTACTACGACCGCTTGATCGTCCTGCCCACACAGGGAGAGATCCTGGGAATGGGAGTGTCGAGTCCAATCTCGAAGCCCATGTGGATCTATACGATGAAGCGCATGAGCGGGGTCCCCTCGCCGGTCTCCTGGCCAGCGGTTCCGGCGCAGTAAAATCCGCATCAATGCGCCGGGACGGGCCCGAGGTAATGGTCCAGCCAGGCCAGCGCCTCTTTCATCATCGGCGCGGCGGGGAGGTTGTGGGCGGTCTCGAATAGGACGAGGCGCTTCTCCTTCTCCGGCGCGCCGAGCAACCGTAACAGCGGACGCTGCGAGCCGTCGAGCGGGAAGGTGAAATCATAGCGGCCGTTCAGCAGGAGAACCGGGACGTGGCTGTGAGGAGCAAAGTTCAGGGGATCGACCTCGGGGGAGTAAGGCTCGAATGGCAGCGCTCCCAGCAGGAATACGGCTGCCTTGTAGCGCGTGTCCACGGCGGTGAAAATGGGGCCCCACACCCCGCCGAGGCTGGCGCCATAGTAGGCGATCCGTGTCTTATCGATGTCCGGGCGGGTTTCGAGGTAATCGAGCGTGCGCGCCAGGTCCTTGGCGGCTGCAACCATAATGTCGCGCCATTCCAGGGAGGTCGCCGCCGGGATCTGAAAGGCAACTTGCCGGTTGCGCTCCCGTTCATACATCCCTGCGCAAATCGGATACACCACGGCGCGGCCGCTCCGCACGAGATAGTCGGTGCGCGCCCCTCCCTCGGCAGGCGAGAGCCGGTCGCTGGGACCTCTCTCGAGGTACGCGCTGGATCCGGGAAAGAAAATCACTGCCTGGTAAGGCGGCTGGGCGCCGCGGGGCAGGAAGAGATGGACGGGCACTCGCTCATTGTTATAGGCGGCGTCGATCGTAATCTTCTCACGGCGCCAGTAGGGTGATCCGTCGTCCTTCGCCTCCACCACCGGGTTCAGCTCGGTACGATCGTAGGCGTACAGACTCCGGTAGGCGCGGTATACCTCGTCCGAGACGGGTTTCTCGCGATTGTAATCCCGCCTCATGGCGGTGAAAGCGGCGCGCAGGGCCGGAGCGACGGGGCTCGAGTATTTGGCGCAGCGGAACCCGAAGGTGTCCGAACGCGCGAACGGGCTTTGGGCATCCCAATCGGCGAAGGCATAGGAAGGCTCGTTCCAAGCGCCGCCGAGCAGATACCGTCCCCCGCTGGTTTCGTTCCAGCACCACTCCTTCACGTTCCCGGCCATGTCGTAATTGCCAAATGGCGACAAGCCCGGCAGGCTGCCGGTCTTCACCGGACCGGGCCCGGCGAAGTTGCTGAATTCCATGACCTCGTAGTTGGTTCCGATAGCCGCCCTACGCCAGTGGTAGATGGTCGGCAGCTCTTTGCCTGCGAATTCGGCGTAAGCGGCGGCTTCAAACCAGCTCACGCCGGAAACGGGGAAATCCTCTTTCCCTTCCGGGAACGCGCTCATTTCCCAAGCGGAAGGTCCCGGACGGCCGGTGGTATCGCGGAAGCGGGCCATCGCCTCTTCCCAGGAGAGCGTTTTGCCGTTTTCGACAAAAGGCTGTTTCCAGTACTGGCGGTTCTCATATCCTCCGCGGTCGATGAACAGTTTGTACTCGCGGTTGGTGACTTCGCGCGTGTCGAGCCAAAATTCGCCGAGGGCTACGGAGGAGTTGGGAAGGGGAACGAGAAAAACACCGGGCGGGATCCGCACCATCCCCGGCTTCTCACCCGCCGGGGATAGCGTCACCGCCAATGGGCCCGGCCCGAAGCCCGCGACCTCCAGCGGTTCAAAGCCCGGCTTGACGATGCGCCAGCGCAAATAGCGCCGCGGCACGAGCGCGTCTTTCACGGGAGATTGGCCCAACGGCTCCCAGGCGCCGCCGGGCAGGCGGTAGCTTTTCCAGAAGACGTTGGCGCCGGGCGGGACTGTCTCAACCTTGGCCGGCGTCGAACATGCGCCCTTGAGCCGCCGCATCTCGGCGTCATCCGGGATGTAGCGCTCCGCCTGGCCCACCAGGCGAAAAGCGTCGTCGAACTGGCCGGCGGCGATCAGCCGTGCTGTCTCGGGGAGCGCCACGTTGCGGGCCCAGCGCACGCGGGCTTCGCGGACGGCGAGCCATGTCCCGGCCAAGAGCAGCGCCACCACGAGAACGGCGGCCGCCGCGACGAATCGCGGCCGCAGCAAGCTGCGCCAGCCCACGTTCCGCTCAGCCCGGCGGGCGCGGTACGCAATCAGGTCCTGGCACAGGTCGGCGCCCGACGGGTAGCGCGCGTCGCGCTCCTTTTCCAGGCAGCGGCGCAGAATGCGGCGGAGATCGGAAGGGACGTCCGCGCGCAGACTCTCCACGGGCGCCGGGTCATCGCGCAGCACGGCCGCGAGAGTCGCGATGGTCGAGTCACGCCGGAAGGCCGCGACGCCGGTGAGCATTTCATAGAGCAGGGCGCCGAAGGAAAAGATATCCGTCCGGACATCCAGTGCCTTCCCCACCGCCTGCTCCGGCGACATGTAACGCGGCGTGCCGAGGATCTCTCCTTCCACGGTGGGATTCGTATGGATACCCGGGTAGTTCTCGGGGACGCCGGTCACGGACACCCGCTTGGCGAGGCCGAAGTCCAGCAACTTCACGACGGAGGTGTGCCCGCTGGTTTCAGTCGCCATTATGTTGCGCGGCTTCAGGTCGCGATGGATCACGCCACTGCCGTGAGCCTTGGCCAGCCCGCCGGCGATCTGCACGGCATAGTCCAGAGCTATCTCCAGCGGCAGCCCACCGGCGGGGATGAGTCCGTCCAGAGACTGGCCCTCGATCAGCTCCATGGCAATGAAATCCATTCCCGCAACCGAGCCCACCTCGTAAATGCCGACGATGTTCGGATGGCTCAGCGCGGAAGCGGCACGAGCCTCGCGGAGGAGCCGCTCTCGCCGCTCTGGAACCAACGAGAATTCCGCCGGCAGAACTTTGAGCGCTACCGGCCGGCGGAGCTCGGTGTCGTAGGCTCGATACACGATCCCCATCCCGCCCGCGCCCAACTCACGCTCCACGCGATAGCGCCCGAGCATGCTGTCCGCGGCCAGAATTGGCTTTGCCGCCGGTCGAAGAAACGCGGCGGCCGGGCTGTGAATGTCGCTCTCGCGTTCCTCGGCCAGCAGTTCCTTTAGTTCCTGCCGAAGTTCAGGATCCGAGCGGCAGGCTTCGTTCAGGAAGGCATCGCGCTCGTCTTCCGGCTTTTCGCGCGCGGCTTCGAATAGTTCCCGGAGCCGGGCCCAGCGCGCGGGTGTCATGGGCGCGTCTTCCGCGAAAATTCACGTCGCAGCCAGGCTGAAGCCATGGCCCAGTCGCGCTTGACCGTGCGCGGCGAGATCCGCAGCGCCTCGGCGGTTTCTTCCACGGTGAGGCCGGCGAAGTACCGCAACTCGACGACGCGGCCCTGCTGGGGATCTAGTTCAGCCAGCCGCAGAAGCACCTCGTCCACCACCAGGATCTCCACCAGTGGGGTCGCGCCCGTGCGCGGATCGAGCGCGTCGATCTCCAGCCGGACAGCGCCCCGTCCCCGCTTCTCAGTGGCGCGGCCCCGCGCATACTCCACCAGGATACGCCGCATCACTCGCGCGGCTACACCCATGAAATGGGCGCGGTCTTGCCAATCGGCGCGGTCCTCGCCAGCCAGCCGCAGGTAAGCTTCGTGCACCAAGGCCGTGGGCTGCAACGTATGCCCCGCGCGCTCGGCCCGAAGGTAATGCCCCGCCAGCCGCCGCAGTTCCTGGTAGATCAGCGGCATCAGCCTGGCCAGGGCGTCCTTGTCGCCCTGCCTTAACTCCGCGAGCAGTCCAGTCACTTCGCCAGGGGACGCCGGCACCTTGGCCTCCGTATCAGTTCCCATTATAGGTTCTGAATATCTCCATATGAACAGCCGTCGGGCCACCTGCGGTGAGCGCGGAGAATAGCGCATCACCGGGGCGAGTCACCAATAGATCACGCAGCGACTGGGGGAGGATCGGCGGCACGGACAACGGAATCCGAGGCGTGGCGGTGTGCACGGTCTGAGATTGACACGAACCCTGTTACGCCTCTGTGAAGGAGCGATGAAATTAGTGCCCAAACCAGCCCGGCCCAACCTTGAGATGGTGGCTGACGGAATCCGGAACCACCAGGAAGAGCAGAAAGCCCACCGTGGCGTGCGCCAGCCCCAGAAAGTAGAGATTCCGGAACCGCCAGTAGATGCACGTGGAGCAGTAGCCGGCGGGAAAGGCCACCAGCATCAGAAACCAGTTGGGGGTGTGAACGCCGCAGAAAAGCGCCGCCGAAATCAGGGACGCCGCCCGGCGCCCCAGCACCGCATCGAACCGGTTCAGAAAGTAGCCGTTCAGAACGTACTGCTGGAACACTCCCCACGGCACATACACGGCCCATGCTGCCAGCGCGGCTTCCACCCCGATGGGCCGCATGGTCCGAAGCAGGATGCCGCACGCCAGCATGAGCAGCGTCAGGAACGCCAGCGCCGGCGCGAACTCCCGCCAGCACTCGCGCATGTGGCGCGTGCGAAAGCCCAGGCTACAGGCGTCCTCCCGGTGGGCCAGGTGCGAGAGCAGCATCAATCCGAGAATCCCCACCCACGCGCCGCCGTGGCTATAACGCAGGTTCCAGATGTACGTCACAATCATGGCGTAAACCAGCACCGGCTCCAGAATGGCGAGCTTTCGAACCGTGGTTCCCTCCACACGGGCAAGGGACTGAGACGCGCCAGGACCCACGGCGGTTGCCGAAGCAACTGTGAAGAAATCGCCCGCCAGGGGGCAGGGCAAGCTAAAGTATGCCCCACCAGAGAATCAGGCTGTTTTGGTGGGGCATGTTTTAGCCCGCCGATTCTCCAGGGAGCGGTTGGCACAGGCCCGGCAGGCCCGTAGTGTTCGAACTCGGACGGCCGCGTCTCAAAAAGGGACACTGGCCCCGCCGCTTTCCACGCCCCGCCGTTCCCCTGGCAAGCGGTGAACTGGAAAGCCGGATCGGCCCTCGGATTGCTCCCTCCGGCGCGTGTACCCGTATTGCGCAAGACTGTTTCGATGGGCTTCCCTGGCGCTGGTGGCTTTCCACGCCTGGGCCCAATCGTCCAACATCGCCGTGCTGCCTCCCCCGCCGCAGGCGCTGGGCTTTCTGACGCGGCCCTATCGACAGAGGATCGTCCCCCCGATCAATCTGGCCAATTCCAGCCGCCTGGCTGCCCTGATTCGCGCCGGCAATCTCTATCTGACCGCGCAGGACGTGATTGCGCTGGCGCTCGAAAACAACATCGACATCGAGACTCAACGGTATGGCCCGCTGCTGTTTCGCGAGGATCTTCGCCGCGCGCAGGTGGGCGGCAATCTGCGCAATCCCAGCACTCCCATCGCCGCCGGCCCGCAGAGCGTGAGCCTGGCCGGCATTAACGTGAGCAACACCAGCCTCTCCTCCGGCGCCGGCGTCAGCTCCAGCGGGGGAATCACCGTGTCGTTTGGGTCCGCCATCCCCAATCTGGACCCCTTTCTCTCGATGTCCGCCAGCCTGGGCCACTTCACCTCTCCGGAGAGCAACCTGATTGTGGACCGAACCAACTACCTGGTGGAGGGATCGCGATCGTTCAGCCTCGGCTATAGCCAACAGTTCCTGCCGGGAACCTTGGTCTCCGCCTCGTACGGCGCCACGCGCAACACCAGCAACAGTCCCAGCAACCTGCTGAACCCCATCGATTACGGCAGTTTGAGCGTGAGCGTGACGCAGAACCTGCTCCAAGGCTTCGGCTCCTCGGTGAACAACCGCTACATCCGCATCGCCGGAAACAACGTGAACGTGTCCGATCTGCAACTCAAGTTTCAGGTCATCACCACGGTTGCCGCCGTTCTGAATCTGTACTGGGACCTGGTGACCTTCAATGAGGACCTGCGCCTCAAACAGCGGGCGTTGGAGGCGGCCCGAAAGCTATACGAGGACAGTAAAAAGGAGGTGGCGATCGGCGCCAAGGCGGCCATTGAAGCGACCCGCGCCCAGGCCGAGATTCCCGCCCGCCAGCAGGATATCCTGCTGGCACAGACCAATATCCTGCAACAGGAAATCGTGCTGGAAAACGCCTTGAGCAAACACGGAATCGAAGACCCCGTCCTGGCGGACGTCCACATCGTTCCGCTGGACCATATCGAAGTGCCGCCGGCGCTGGAGATCCCTCCCACCGGGGAGTTGGTTGCACAGGCCCTGGCGCAACGCGCGGACCTCCAGCAAAACCGGCTCAACATCGCCAGTCAGGCTCTGGTTCTCAAAGGAGATCGCAGTGAGCTGAAACCCCAGTTGACGGCCTTCGCCACGTTTACCAATCACGCGCAGGCCGGAGTTCCCAATCCCCTCAACACAGGGTATGAATATGGCACTCCCGACCCGTTTTATATTGGCGGTTACGGCACGGCCTTGGGCCAGCTTTTGCGCCGCAACTTTCCGGACTATTCCGCCGGCATCTCGCTGACGATCGCGATCCGCAATCGCGCGGCGCAGGCCGACTACGTCACCGACCAGTTGCAGCTTCGGCAATTGCAGCTCGGGCTCGAAAAGAGCGTCAACCAGGTCGGCGTCGACGTCCGCAACGCCGTGATCGGCCTTCAGCAGGCGCAGGTCCGCTACGAAACCGCCGTCAAGAGCAGAGAACTGGCCGAGGAAACCCTCAAGGCGGAGCAGCGAAAGTACCAGCTTGGCAGTTCCTCCAACGCCCTGGTGATTCAAGCCCAGCGCGACGTGGTAAACGCCGAAAGCGAAGAGGTGCAATCCATGGCGAACTACACCCACGCCCGCATTGCCTTCGAGCAGGCGCTGGGAATCACGCTGGAGAGAAGCGGCATCACCGTGTCCGAAGCCGCTTCGGGGAGGGTCCAGCGCCAGTCTGCCTTGCCAAACCCTGGTCCGGGAAGGAAATAGGAGCCGCCTATGAGGAACACGCGTCTGCAACTATTCCTGGCATGCTCGCTCGTCGGCGCGGGGCTGATTTCCGGTCTCGAGGGGCAGCAGTTTTCACCGATCGCACCGGTCAAACCCGGCGGCACGCCCTTCATCCGGTCCTATCGGGCGGATACCGTGCCGCCGCTGCGCGTGTCCGACTCATCGCGCCTGCATGCCATGATTCGGGCCGGGAACCTTTATCTGACGGCGCCGGATGCCATCGCCATCGCCATCGAAAACAACCTGGACCTGGAGGTGGAACGGTACAGGATCCTGGCGTCCGGATGGGATTTGCAGCGTCTCGAATCGGGAGGGGCGCTGCGGGGCGTCCAGAGCGGGAGCGGCGCCACCGTCACGCTGGCCTCCGGGCAGGGCGTGGCTGGCAGCAGCCGGGGTGGCGGCGGTGGAGCGGCGGCCCAAGCCGGAGCCGCCAACATCCAGCAAATCGGTCCCGTCACCCCGCAACTCGACCCGATTTTCGCCACCTACACAGTCTTGGGACACCAGACGTATTTTCAAGACCAGCTTGTGCAAGCCGGCACCAACGAACTGGTCTACACTACCCGGTCTTACTATGGCCAGGTATCGCAGGGCTTGTTGAGCGGCGGCACGGTGCGAATGACGTACAACGGGGCACACCTGGATGAATCCGCGCCTACCGACGTTCTGAATCCGACTTCCTCCGCGAGCCTCGGGGTGGTCATCGGTCACAATCTGCTGAAGGGTTTTGGCGAGCGCGTCAATGGCCGCTTTATCCGGGCGGCGAGACGGCGCGCGGCCAACTCGGACCGCGGATTCCAGGTGCGCCTGATGGCGGTGGTGGCCAATGTCCTGGACCGGTACTGGGATTTTTCGGTGGCGTCCGACGATGTGAAATACAAGCGGCGCAATCGCGACATCGCCCGCGAGTTCGATGAAGCCACCCGCAAGGAAATCGCCGTGGGAGCGATCCCGGCGGTCGACCAGATCCGAGCCAAATCGGCCCTGGCGTTTCAGGAACAGGCGCTGGCGGTGGCCCTGAACGCCGCCGAGCAGCGGGAAAATGCTCTGAAGGACGCCCTGAGCTGGCATGGGCAGGCCGACCCCGCATTGGCCGCCGCGCACATCATCGCGGTCGATCCGCTGGTGGTTCCCGAGACCGACGATTTGCCCCCTCTGCGTGAGCTTCTGGCAACCGCCATGAACCGGAGGCCCGATGTGGCCGACGCCAAGTTGAGGGCGGAGCTGGCGGAAATGGAGGCTTCCAGCATGTCCAACGGCCTGCTTCCCAGCTTGCAGGTCTTCGCCACCAGCACCAACGTCGGTCAGACCGGCCAGACCGTTCCGGGGGCAAGTCCGGACCCCTATTTTGTGGGCGGCGCCGGCGCGGCCTTGGGACAGGTGTTTCGCCGCAACTTTCCCAATGAGCGCGTGGGCGTACGGTTCTCGGCCCCTTTGGAGAATACCCAAGCCCAGGCGGATCATGCCATGGATCAGTTGACACACCGGCAAACCCAATTGAGTGCGCAGAAAACCTTCAATCAGCTTGCCGTGGACGTTGCCAGCCAAGTCCTGGTTCTTCACCAGGCTCGCGCCCAATATCAGGCGGCCGTCGAACACCGAACCATCCTCGAGAAACTACTCCAGGGAGAAGAACGGAAATTTCAGATGGGGACCTCCACCATCGCCACCGTGGTCGGAGCCAGGCGCGACATGGCGACGGCTCAATCCAGCGAACTCGCGGCGGCCGCCTCTTACATCCACAATCGAATCGCCCTCGACCAGGGCCTCGGGCTGACGCTGGAAGCGAACCACGTTTCCATCCAGGATGCCATCTCCCTCGCGGCGCCCTAGCGGAAAAGGGGACAGACGCATTTTCCAGCCAGAAAAATGCGTCTGTCCCCTTTTCCCTGCGCCACGTCGTGGAAACTAAAAGAAGAAATGCTTGGTCCAATCCACCATGGCGTGCAGCGCCGCCGAAGACAGCACCGTCGATGCTCTCTGGAAGACTTTGCCGTACGCCACGCCCGCAATGGTCGCCAGGATCATGTAGCGCCAGTTCGGCAACGGCTGTGGTCCGTTGTTCAGGTGCGCGCAGCCGAAGATCAAGCCGGCCGCCAGCAGCGTGCGCCAACCGGCGCCGAAGCGCAGCATGATGAGGTTCTGAATGAGCGAGCGGAACAGGATCTCCTCCGGCAGCGCCGTGCCCGCCAGGATCACCCCAAAAGCTCCGGCCATCCGGCCGCCTGTCGCCGCGCCCGCGGGCCAGTGCGGCGGGGGAATGAACCCGAGGGCTATCCCGACAACCATCAAGACCGGCGCCGTGACCGCGAAAGCCGCCAGAGACAGCCCGAAATCGGACCTTCGCCGCGGCAAGTTGTACTTCATCCCCGAAAACGAGCGGAATCCGGTAAACAGTACCAGGCCCAGGAGAATGGCGATTGCATACGCCACGCTGTGCAGGAACCCCTGCGCCGGGCGCGGGACCAGGCGGGCGCCGGCGGCGAATTCGAGGGGCAGCCAGAGCAGCAGAATGGCCACGAAGTCGAGCGCCGCCGGCCGCGGGATGAACCCGGCCCCTCCAACCCATCCAC
The DNA here is from genome assembly GCA_049516835.1 of Bryobacteraceae bacterium. Lineage (GTDB taxonomy): Bacteria > Acidobacteriota > Terriglobia > Bryobacterales > Bryobacteraceae > Fen-178. The sequence continues at coordinate 85,723 of JBEKSR010000006.1, forward strand.
AAACGACCGGCGCGGCTGTATACCCCAACACCAGAAGCGCCAGTGGAAAGCTGAACGCGCCCGCCAGCGCGGCCGCACCGCTGAAGATCGTGACGAGCAGAAACGGAACGGCCCAGATGGCCGCGGGGTGGGCATGGAGCGCATTCCGCACACGATTCTGCACCGTGGGCAGGAAGAAAGCCAGGACGGCTGCCAGCAGCAGCGCCAGGACCAGAGTTTGCACCTACTTGACTACGATTCCCCGCTCGTCCAGCAGTTCGCCCGTCTGGGTCAGCAGGTTCAAAAGATTGAGCCGCACACCAATCTGATTCGTGACCACCGCCGATTCCGCTTGCACCAGCACGTTCTGCGCGTTGATCACGTTTTGGTTGATTTCGGTGCCGAGCTGAAACTTGGTGTTCTCGGCGTCCAGGTTTTTCTGCGCGAAATCCATGGCGGTTTTTGCCAGCTTCAACTGCTCTTTGGCGCCCTCCAGCTTGGTCACGGCATTCAGAATGTTCAGCCGTATGCCCTGCGACTGGTTGCGCAGGTTGAGCATGTCGGTCTTCTTCTGGACGGTCGCGGTGGCCATGGCCGCCGAGGCGCTGCGAGACCTGATGGGAAGGTTCAGCGTGAGGCCCGCATAGTAGGCTGGATACCCGAATCCGAACATTTGGTCCAGCGCATCGGCGATGCCGCCCGGTATGACCGTCGATACGGCGCCGGCTCCGGTGATTGTCGAAAAGCCCGGGTTATACATGCCGCCGGTGCCGTTGGTTTGGTAATACACGGAAAAGGAGAGGCTCGGAAGAAGGCCGTTCTTCGCGGACTGGATCCCGAGGTCGTCGATATCCAGCTTCTGCAAGGCCTGTTTCATCGCCGGATGGTTAGCCAGCGCCTTCGTCACCGCCTGCTCCCGATCCACAGCTATGGAATCGGCCGGCCCCAGGTCCACCGACTCGGTGAGCGAGATCGCGAGTTTGCGGATCTCCGGGTCGAGGTCGGCGCCCACCTGGTGACGCAGCGCGTCCTCGGCTTGGGCCAGAGTGAATTTCGCCTGCGACACACTCAGCTCGGCGTTCGCCAGCGACTGCTGCGGGTTATAAATGTCGAGCGGCGACAGCGCCCCGAGTTCCAGTTGTTTCTCCATGTACTTCAGGAACTCGGAGGCATTGTTCCGGCCGCTTTCCGCCACCCTCACGTTCTCGCGCGCCGATATCACGTTCCAATAGGCGGTCTCGGCGGTGTTCACCAGGTTCAAGAGCTGCTGCCTCAGAAGGTATTCCGATACCCGGTAATTGCTCTGAGCCATCATGAGCGGAATGCGGTTCACATACGAGCCGCGGTTCTGGAGCAACGGCTGGCTGACGCTGAACCTCATGTTCGCCGTCAGTGACGGGTTGTAGTTGTTGTAGGAGTTGGTCTGGGAGCTCTTCGCCCCGGAAAAACTTGCCGTGTAGCTCAACCCCTCCGGCAGCGTCTGGCTGTATTGAAGGTTGTAAGGCTGGGTGAGCGATTTCGTCAGGGACGCGGCATTCTGAGCGGTGGTCGCATTGGTCGGCACGGTGGTGGCCCGCGTGGTGGTAAAACTCGCGAGGGCCCTCGGATCCCACACCCCAAACGCCGCCTGAATGTTGTTCTTGGGAATCTCCAGACTGATCAATTGGAGCTGGATGTCCGTGTTGTTGGCCATCACCAGCTCCAGGTAGTGCTTCAGAGAAAGCTCCAGCTTGTCGCCGGCCACGAAGTCCTTCAGCCGCACCGGGTCTTTCAATTCGACCTTGGTTTGGGCCTTCTGAAACGTCTCGCGAAAGTAGGCCGGCTTGGGAAACGACGACGTCTGCGCCAGCGCGCACGCCGCCAGGAGAATGCCTGCAAATAAAGTTCGGAACAGCATAGTTCTACTCGTAACGAATGGCCTCGATGGGATCCAATTTCGCGGCCTGAACGGCCGGATAAATTCCAAACAACAGTCCGATGAAAACCGACACGCCGAACGCAATCGCAATCGAAGAACCGGTCACCACCGTGGACCAGCCCGCGGCGGACGCAATGATTTGGGACAACGTGAACCCAAACGCGATGCCGATCAGACCGCCGGCAATCGAGATCAGGACCGCCTCGGTCAGGAACTGGCGCACAATGTCGCTCTGGCGGGCGCCAATGGCGCGGCGGATGCCGATTTCCCTGGTCCGCTCGAGCACCGTCGCCAGCATGATGTTCATGATGCCAATGCCGCCCACCAGCAGTGAAATGCCGGCGATGCAGATCATGACAATGCTGAAGATGAACTGCGTCCGCCGCCGCTCCTCGAGCAGCCCCGCCGGCACCACCACGGTGAAATCGCCCGCGTCCTTGTGGGTAGCCTCGAGAATGGCGCGCACCACGTTGGACGTTTCGATGGAATCGACGCCCTGCCCCACCTTCATGTAAATGCCGTCGATTTCGTCCTTCAGATAGCTGGTGTTGTCCTCGAACCGGCGCATCACCGTGTTGAGCGGCGCAATCACCATGTTGTTGCGGTTTACCGACTGCACGCCTTCCACTTCCGCGTCGCTGCCGGCCTGGGGCGTCAGCACCCCGATCACCTGCAGCCACGTGTCGTTGACCTTGACGTACTTGCCGACGGCATTGTCGTAACCCAGCAGGTTCACTTTGGCGCTTTCGCCCAGCACGCACACCGGCGCCGACGCCTGGTTCTCTGCGTCCGTGAAGAACCGGCCGGCAATCAGCTTCAGACTGTTGATCTCGACGAAATTCGGCAGCACCCCGATGAGCTGGGGTGGTTCCTGGCTGGTCTTGGGCAGCAGCTTCTGCGGCTTGAACCGTTTGCGCGGCGTGATGGCCACCAGGCCCTGCACGTTTTCCGAGATCGCCCGGAAATCGCGGAAACTCAGCCCCGGCGAAACGGCGCGGACGGTCTGGAGCTCGTTGCGGTCCACCGCTTCGTGCGCCTCCACGATGATGTTGTTCACGCCGAGCTGGTCGATGAAGCTCATCATCTCCTTCTGCGCGCCGGCGGTGATGGAGAGCATGGCCACTACCGCGCCCACGCCGAAGATCATGCCCAGCATCGTCAGCAGGCTGCGCAGCTTGTGCGCAAAGAGGCTGGCCATCCCCATCTTTAATTCGGGGATCACGTGCGAAAAAAGCGTCATGGCTATTTCCCTCCCCCCATGCCGCCCATGGGGTTGCCCTGCGATTTCTTTTCGCCCGTTTCCTTCTTTCCCGACTTTTGGGCCGTGGGATCGGAGAGCGCCACGATATCGCCGGCCTTTACGCCGGAGGCCAGCACCATCATGGATTCACTCTGCTTGACGAGCTGCACTTCCCGGGGCTCGAATCTCTTGTTTTTCTGCTGCACGAACACCGTCGGTTTTCCGTTCTTTTGAAAGACCGCCTGGGCGGGGACGTGCAAGGCATCCGGAATCTTCTCGACCTGGATTTCCACGTCGGCCAGCAGCCCGGGCCGCAGCAGCACCTGGACCTGCGAGTCCTGTTCCGGAGGAAGCGGCAGTTTGGCGTTGTTGCGCTCCTCTTCCGTGTATTGCGAAACGGTGTACCGTTTGACCAAGTCTTGCAGGGTGTTGTCGCCCGCGCGGCCAATGGCTCCCTGCCGGCCGCCCTCGCCCGCGCCGCCGGAGCCGCGGCCTTCGCCGGTCCCTGGTCCTTCACCCTGCCGCCCGCCGCCGGAGCCGCGGCCCTCGCCGCCCCGCCCGCCAGCGCCGCGCCCCGAGGCTCCTTGGCTGCCAGCCATTGCCTGGGTGAACTGCTCGATCAGCTTCTGGCGCTGTTCCGGAGTTCCATTTTGAGCTTGTTTGATCAAATCCTGCATTTTCTCGCGGTCCGCCTGGGACATGCCGCCCCCGCGACCGCCGCGGCCGCCACGTCCCTCCCCGCCGCCTTGATCCTGGTTGGCCTCCGCGCCCGGCGTTCCGCTCGGCGCCCCACCCTGCTCGGCCGGCGCGGCGGCGAAGATCGAGCCGCGGGGTCCCGCCAGGTTTTTCTGGGCGTTTTCCACCGCCGTCGCCATGATGCGATCGACTTCGGCGGGCTTCATCCCCAGTCCCGCGAGCAGTTGCCGCATGTCCACCGAAAACACCACGTCGAACTTCTTGGACGGATCGCCGGAGAAAACGTCCGAGGTTGCGGTGCCGCTCAGGGCCTTGATCTTGCCGTGGAACTGCTTGTCCGGAATGGCGTCGAGCTGCAACAGCGCATCCTGGCCTTCCTTCAGGTTGGCGCGGTCGAGTTCGCCCACCTTGGCCCATACTTCCACTTCGGAAAGGTCCAGCACGTCCGCCACCGGCATGCCCGGCTGGAGCGTGTCGCCTTCCCGAATGTCGGGCATCTGCTGGCCGAAGTTGAACATCCCAGCGCGGTTCTGCCGGATCGCCACTAACCCGGTCATGGGCGCCAGGGACTTGGTCTGCGCGATGCGCTGCAATTCCTGCGTCACCATCAGCAGGCTGCGGTTGCGTTGCTCCTGGTAGACCGCGAGCTGCGAAACGAACTGGTCCTGCCGCGACTTGGCGTCAACTTCCAGTTGTTGCAGCGCGCGCTTGGCTTCATCGAGCATCAGGATGTTCTTCTTGGCGTCAATGGCGTCCAGGATGGGGTTTTCTTGCACGTTCAGCTCCGCCCGCCGGACGTCGTAACGCGCTCCCAACAGGGTCACCGCATCCTGGCTCGCCTGGATCGCCTGGCTGGCTTTGACCTGTTTGATCTGCTCGTCCACCTGTTGCACGCCCAGCCGCGCCTCTTCCAGCGCCGCCTGGCGCTCGGAATCGTCATACTCGACAACCAGGTCCTTCTCGTGAGCCAGCGATCCCATGGGAGCCAGCCGGGTGATCTGGACCGTGCCGAACAGGTTGGGCGCCATCAGCGTGGACGAGCGCACGGCGTGCAGCTCTCCGCGCGAGAAAGCGCGGATGACCACGTCGCTGCGTTGCACTTTGGCCGTCGCGGTCTGTTCCTGCCGTTCCGGCAGTTGTTTGAAGAACCGGTAGCCGCCATATCCCGCGCCCACCAGGACCGCCAGCCCTAACAACCGAACGAGTACCTTCTTAAACATGTAGAACCATTCCCACTCCGGAGACGCTCCGCGAACCAGGGCGCTCCTGCGCGCGTTTACAGCTTCTTCTTGGCCCTCTTGGCCGCCTCTGCCGGGCTTTCGAGCGTCACGATCTCGCCTTCCTTCAGGCCGCCCGTCACCACCATGTCTTCATCGTTGCGCCTGCCCACCTGGATGGGCCGGATCAGGAACTGCTTGCCGATCTGCACGTAGGCCGCGGGCTTGCCGTCTTTGTCGAAGCTGGAGCGAATCGGAATGAGCAGTTGATTCGGCTGCCGCTCGATAATGATCTCGGCGCTGCTGCTCATGCCCGGCCGCAAACGGTCGTCCAAATTCTTCAGCGTGGCGCGCGCCGGGAACGTCTTCTCGGGCGTCGAGCCTCCCTTGTAGATCAGCGCGGCGATGGGGCTGATCCAGGTGATTTCAGCCGCGAATTCCTTGTCCGGAATGGCGTCCACGCGCACCCGCACGGCCTGGCCGAGCTGGAGCTTGCCGCGGTCCACCTCTTCCAGGCTCAGATCCACGTACATCTCGGAGAGCTCCGGGATCTCGGCGATGGCCGCTCCGGTCCACACATTGTCGCCTTCCTTGAACGGCGGCGGCGTCTGGCCGAAAGTGCCTTGCGAACGGAAATTCTGAAGCAGGTTCACAATGCCGTCGGCCGGCGCGCGAAGCTGCATCATGGTCAGGTAGCTGGCGGCCAGGTTCAGGTCCGCGACGGCTTTGTTCTTGCGCTGGTTGGACCGGGCGAGGTCCGATTCATTTCCCACCTGGTGCGCATTCATGGTGGACTTGACCTGCTGCAACGATCCTTCCATGACCCCCACCTGAATACGGTTCTTGGCGCCATCCACCACCGAGAGCACCTCGGCCTTGCTGGCGTCCAGCCGGGAGCTCTCCACTCCGTACTCCGCCTGCATCTTGCTCATGGCGTCCGCTTCGTTGTTCATCACCTGGGTCGCCTTGAGTTGCTCGATGTCGCCGTCCGCGGCGCGCACGGCCGTGGTCCGCGCAATGACATTCTGCTCCTGCTGAATGGCGTCGAATTCCACGACGACGTCGCCTTTCTTGACCGGCCGCCCGTTGTCCGCCAGGTGGACAATGCGCAGGCCCGGCACCTGCGGAGCCGTGAGGATCGTCGAACGGGCGCTCTTGATGGCGCCGCGCGTCCGCACGCTGATGATGAAATCCGCGCGTCTGACGCGCGCCACCGCGACTTCCACCTCGGTCGTCCCGGTGTAGCGATAGGCCGCATACAGGCCGCCGCCACCGACAGCCAGCCCGACGATCCAGGTGATGATTTTCACCCTTCTGGGGTGCGAGCGCCCCAGGCGCTGCTTGGGTCTCAGATCTTTCGATGCCATAATACTTTCTCGATGGGTAGCGCTTCTTCGAAGATGAGCTTCGCGAGGCAGTCCGCGATACCGGCTACATGGGCCGTTGGAGCGCGATCACGTCCCCTTTCTGCACGCCGGAATGGATCGCCACGGTGGTGAAGTTCACCACGCCCAGTTCCACCGGTTTTCGTATCCAGCCCTCCGGACCTTGCAGGAAAACCACCGGGCTGCCGCTTTCCTCGAAAACCGCCTCGCGCGGCGCCAGCAGCGTGTTTCTCTCGGAATTCAGCACGATTTCCGCGCTTCCCGTCAGATCCGGGATGACGCGTGCGTCGGTCCGGTCGATCTTGATCCGTATGGGGATCTCCCCAACGTAACTCGCGCGGAAGGTACTGGTTTTGGAAAGCGCGCCGATGCCGATGAGCGTGCCCGGCAACTCGATATCGGGATAGGCATCCAGCCGGACGCTGGATTTCATTCCCAGCCGGAGTTTCTCGGCATCCACCTGGTTGACCGTGGCGTTCAGCACCATGGAACTCGGGTCCACAATCTGCATGAAAGGCTGGCCCGCGAAAACCTGGTCGCCTTCCCGGATCTGCCCGAACTCGCCATTGCGTACAATGCTCTGCATCACCACGATTCCGTCCATGGGGCTCTTGATGGTCATCCTCTGGACGTTCATTTCGGCCCGTTTGAGCTCGATGGCGGACTGGTCCAGGTTCAGTTGCTGCACACGGATCTGCGCCTGCTGCTGCTCGATCACCAGGGACGCCTCGTGCACGAGTTCCTTATAGGTGGCGTCGGTCTGCTCCGCCGAGAGCTTGTACTTCTCCGCGTCGATGGCGGAACGGATCGGCGCCGTCTGCAGGTCCAGAACCGCTTTGTCCCAATTGGCCTTCGCGGTAAGCACCGTCTGGTCGTGCGCGTCTCTGACAGCCGACAGGTTGGCGATCATTTTGCGGACGAAGTTCTGCGTCTGGATCACCGAGTCTCTGTAGTCGTCCAGCCGCGTCTGCTGCATCTGCGGATCGAACTGGGCTACCACGTCCCCGGTCTTCACGCGCAGGCCAGGCTTGGCGAGCGTCATCAGCACCAGGCTGAAATCGTTCATGGGGCCGCCGCCGCCCAGACCACCACTGCCGCCACTGGGGCCGCCGCCGAAATTAGTGTCGGTTCCGCCGCGGTTCATTCCGGTCCGGCTGCCCATGATGCGCGGCGCCAGCAAGGCCGCGAAGTTTTGTGCGGCCACCGTGCCACTCACTCGCACGGTGGAGCGGAGATCGCCGAGCGAGACCGCTACCACCGGCACGACTGTGGCGGGTGGGCCCCCTTTCCCCAACGCCTTCTGGCCGGATTGGGTGTTTAGATAGAGTGCGATGCCTCCACCTAGTATGGCTAAAACCAGGGGAATCCCCCATATGGCAACCCGCCGTTTCGCCGGTCGTGTGGGCGGCACGGCCGCCGGACCGGGAACAGGCAAAGGCGGGATACCCTGTGGCTCACCGCCAGAGCCAGGAGCGGGGGCGCTGCTTGAGAGAGATTGCATTTTTTTCCTTCCAGCCCAGTGGGCCCCGTTACAACTGTGGTGTTGCTTCAACGGTGAAGACGATGAACGAGTGCCAAAGGTTATCGCCCCCCGGCCAAAAGTTCACTTTTTTCAGACAGCGAACACCGATATCCGGCAGGGCCGGCCCATCGAATGTTGAAAAACGCTACATGCTCAAACGACGTGGCGCAGACTCCCAGTCTGCCGGGCCCGGAGGGCACCCCCCACTCTTGGGGACGCGTGGCTCGCGGCCCACAAAACGTCTCCGCACGAGTGCGGAGACGGCAGCCTGAGAGGCTGCGCCACAATGGTTCTAAAACAGGACGTCGAAATCGGCGGTGAAACGACGGCCGCGATGGCCGAAGAAGAAACCGAAGGCCGGGTCGGCGACGTTGGAGTGGAGGGCCTCTGGATTGAAGTGGTTGGTGAGGTTGAAGCTGCTCACCGACAATCGAACCGCGTATTTCGGATTGACTTGGATGTCCTTCGAAATGCGGGAATCCAGCGAGAAAAAGTTGGGGAAACGGTGCTGGTTGGGAACTCCGACGTAGTTCTGGGCCGCGTCCGTTACGAAGTACGGGAATCCATTGCGATATTCGACCACCGGAGCAATGCGGAATTTCCGCGGCAGTTGCACCATTCCCCAGGCCAGAAGGCGATTGGGCAGATCGGCCGGCAGGTTCCCGAACTGGTTGCCGCGGATAATCGGAATGGGGAAAGTGCCCAAATAGTTGCTGAAATCGTTCAAGTCGCCGCGGGCCCGGCTGCGCACATAAGAAAAGAACAACTGGCGCCCCTCGCCCTTGAGCCGCATGCGCGCCGTGACCTCGAGTTGGCGATAGCGGGAATTTCCCACGCCCGAGAGCAGATAAGCACCGGTGTTGGTGTCCGGATCCGGCGCCACTGAATTCAGGATGACCAGCCCTTGGGAATAGTTTTGCAGATACCCCACCCGGAGCTTCAGGAATGGCGTCAGGGGTTGCTCGATTTGCAGGCTCCAGATGGCGCTCTCGGGCGAGAAATTGCCGTCCTGCGGGCTCTGAAAAACGAATGGATGCTTGACCCTCACTTGCCCCAGTGTATTCAGATAGAGAAATGGCCCGGCTGAGACCTCCCCGCCGGCGCCGTACATGGTGATGTCCTGGTCCGGGTACTTATTGAAGCAGTAAACGTTGAGGGGGACGCGGTCGAAGAACAGTCCGTATCCCGCCTGGACCAGGGTGCCTGCATGGGCAAACGGGGTCCACGCAATCCCCCCCCGCGGCGCCACGCGAAACGCTCCCGAAACCTCCTGCGATTCGGTGCGCACGCCAAGATCCAGAGCCAGCCGCGGCGAAACGATCCAATGGTCCTGTCCGTAAAAAGAGTACTCGATATCCGAGATTTGAAACGTGTGACTCCTGGGGAAGTCGATGCGTTCAATCCACTGTTCCCGGGACCCCAGGATGTCTACCGAATGCTCGGCTAGTTGGCCGTCCTCCGAGCTTCCCGCGAGATAGGACCCGATCTTCAGGTTGTGCGTTCCCCATCCGGCGAGGGCGGCAAAGGAGTAGATCGAGGCCCCACTGTACCGCGATGCATCGCGGGTCTTATTGGCGAAGTAATTCCCGCGATTGCCCATGGGAGTGATGGTCAGATCCTGGTCGCCTTCGCCCCAGACGCCGACGTCGAAACGCATGGCGGAAAAGGTGCTTTCGAGCAGGCCTCCGAACAGGGTGAGCCGGTCGGACACGGTCCCGGTGTAGCTGTGCGTGCTGGCGTCGGGGGTGGTCGGTAACGGGTTGAAGTAGTCCATGTTCACGTGGCCCAGGCGTTGCGGGGCCGCGTGCACCGTGGCGGTCACCAGGTGTTTGTCCGAGACGATCCAGTCGAACTGAGTGAACGAGTTGATTCCTTCCTCTAATTTCTGGTTCTCGGGAAAGGGCAGAGTGTAGACCGCGGTCTTGCGAATCTCGTATTCGAACCCTTCCACCAGGTAGAGCCTGTGGGGGACGATAGGCCCTTCGAAATTGAGCCGCGGCGTGGCGTCCTTGAGACCTCGCATTTGGTAACTGCGAATGCGGAACTCGGGGAGGGGATCGTTCAATTCCCATTTCCATTTGTCGCCCCCGCGACGCGTCTCCACCGACACCAGGCCCGCCGTAAACCTCCCGTACTCCGAGAGATAGGGCGTTTGGAACACGTTCAAGGTCTCGACGCTGTCGATCGGTATGGTCAACCCGAACTGACCCGTGGCGGGGTCCGTGACGTCGGCTGAGTTCACGATCATGGCGCTGCGCTGCTCTCCGCTGGCGGAAATCATGAGACCTCCACCCGGTTCGCGGACCACTCCCGGAAGCATGGGCAGGGCGTCTGCCACCGTAGCCGGACGGTTGGGAAGTTCCTTGGCGGATTGGCCCGCCAACTGGCTGGGGGCTGACGCGCCCACTTCCACGGCAGCGGCCGTGTCCCGTACGTCGATACTCTCGCGTTGAGTGAGGGGAACCAGGGTCAGCCCGATGGAGATGGAGCCATCCGGCGCCAAGTCGAGGCCGGCCTTTTGCGCCGGCTCGAAGCCCTCTCTCGTGGCAATGATGGCGTAGCGGGCAGGCGTGAGTAGGGTGAACCTGGCGCGACCCTTCTCATCGGTCTCGGCCGAGGCCACTACCTTGTCGCCCAGCTTGAGCTGAATTCGAGCGCCGGGAACCGCCTGCTTGCTTTGATCGAGGACCGTAACGTCGATGACCGGCGACACCGGGGACTGGCCGGCCAGCACAGCGGCGTGACGCCACAGCAGCATCGCAATCGAAAGCGCGCGGAACCCTACCACCCTGCCACTCGATTCTCACTCCGGTTTACCACAAACCGCGGGCGCCGAGGTAGCGCCGTGCGGCGCATGCTATCGTGAAAGCGGTGTCGTCGCCACTGAATATCCATCTGGAGCAGTATGAGGGGCCGTTGGACCTGCTGCTGGACCTGATCCGCAAGCAGCAGATCGACATCAAGGACATCCCCATCGCCACCATCACGGCACAGTACCTCGAATACATGGAACAGGCGCGCGAGATGGATATCGATCTCGGCGCGGAGTTCGTCTACATGGCGGCGACCCTGATCCACATCAAGTCCAAAATGCTCTTGCCGCGCGACCCGGCCCTCGGACCGGACGGCGAGACCGCGGAAGATCCGCGGCAGGAACTGGTGGACCGGCTTCTGGAACACGAGCGTTTCAAAAATGCCGCGGAAATGCTCCAGCAGAAGCGCATGATCGAGGAGAACGTCTGGTCGAATCCGCAGATGAAAGCCTTTGTTTCCGACGACGACGACCCGGGCCTCGCCATCACCCTCTTCGACCTGGTCAAAGCCTTCGGCGAGATGCTGGAACGCGCCCGTGACCGCCCCGCCTACGAAGTGGAACCCGCCGACGTGACGGTCGCGGAAATGATGCACTATCTGAGGGATTGCTTCGTGGAGGCGGGGGAGGGCCAGCCGGTCTTCATCCTGCGGATCTTCGAGCAGCAGCGCAGCCGCCGCGCCATGATCGCGCTGTTCCTGGCCGTGCTGGAGATGGTGCGGATGCAAGCCGTGGTGGTGACGCAGAGGAGCCTGTTTGGCGAAATCGCCCTGAAGCGGCATCATAACTTCGACGCCGTGTTCGCTTCCGATGAACCCATCGCGGCCATCGAGAAAGATTACATCTGATAAGGCATGGAAGAACTGGAAACATCCCCGCAAAGCGCCGGCCTGGAACCCGGCGAGACCGAGGCGCAGCCGGCGCTCTCCATGGAGGAATTGCTGGCTCCCGAGGGCGCGCCACCGCCCGTTCCCGTGGAAGACGCGCAACTGAAGGCCGTTCTGGAGGCCATTGTGTACGTGGCGGAGGAGCCTCTCACTGCCGCGCAGATGGCCGCCGCGCTCCAGCAGCCCCCCGAGCGCATTCAGGCTCTGCTGGGCCAGCTTGTGGCGGAATTCGACCAGCCGGGGCACGGCGTCAGCATCCGGGAAGTGGCCGGTGGCTTCAAAATGACCACCAAGCCGGAGCACCACGAGGCCGTCCGCAGCTTCGTCAAGAGCCTCAAACCGCCGCTCAAGCTTTCGCTGCCGGCGCTCGAAACCCTGGCCGTCATCGCCTACAAGCAGCCCGTCACGGCGCCCGAAGTCATGGCCATCCGGGGCGTCCAGGGCGCCAGCGTTCTGAAGACGCTGCTCGACCGTAAGCTGATCGCGGCGGCCGGGCGCAAGAACGTCATCGGCAAGCCGATCCTCTACCAGACCACCCGGGAATTCCTCATCCAGTTCGGTCTCAAGGACCTGAGCGAACTGCCATCGCTCAAGGAATTCGAAGAAATCCGGCGCATGGCATTCGCCGACGCGGAGCAGCCGGAACTGCTGCCCGGCATGGAAGAGTCGGTGGAGCAGCCCCACGACCCGTCCGAGGCCGCTCCCCCGGTCCCCGGCCCCTGGCCCCCGGCCCCCGACCCCGACCCGCCCGACGCCGAGGCCCCGGCCCCCGGCCCCTGGCCCCCGGCCCCCGATCTGCCGGAGCAGGAGGGCTAATGCCGGAAGAGCGCGTCCAGAAAATCCTCTCGCAGGCCGGCGTGGCCTCCCGCCGCCAGGCGGAACAGATGATGCTGGCTGGCCGCGTCACCGTGAACGGCGCGCTGGTGACCGAACTCGGCTCCAAAGCCGACCTGGAGCGCGACCACATCAAAGTGGACGGCCGCCTGATTCACGCGCCCCGGCGCCTGGTCTACATCGTCCTCAACAAACCCAACAACACGGTGACCACGGTCAGCGACCCGCAGCACCGCGCCATCGTCATGGAATTGCTGCGCGGGGTGAAGGAGCGGGTGTACCCGGTGGGGCGCCTGGACTATCACAGCGAAGGCCTGTTGCTCATGACCAACGACGGCGAGTTGGCCAACGCCATCATGTCGGCCGCCACGCACCTGCCCAAGACGTACGTGGTGAAAGTGAACGGCTCGCTCACCGGCCCACAGGAACAGCAGTTTCGGGAGGGCATCCCGCTCTCCGGCCGCCGCACCATGCCGGCCGGTTTGCGAGTGGTCCACCAGGCTGAGAATCCGTGGTACGAGGTGCGGCTCTTCGAGGGCCGCAATAACCAGATCCGGCTGATGTTCAAACATTTTGGGTTTCTGGTCGAGAAGTTGAGGCGGGTGCGCATCGGCCCCATCGAACTGGGATCCCTGAAGCCCGGCCAGTTCCGCTACTTGACCGGCGAAGAAGCGCAAAAATTGAAGCGCGCCGCCGCCCGCGCCATCCAACAGGAAGCCGTATGAAGCAGATTCCCGAAATCCTGCGGGTTTGCCGGACCATCGCCGTCGTGGGTCTCTCCGCCAAGCGCTACCGTCCCAGTTATGGCGTGGCGGAATACATGCAGCGGGCCGGGTATCGCATCATCCCGGTCAACCCCCATGAGGCCGAAGTCCTGGGTGAGAAGTGCTACCCCGATGTGGAATCGGTTCCGGAGCCAATCGATATCGTGGACATTTTCCGGCGCTCGGAGTTCGTGCCGGAGATTGTGGAAGCCGCCATCCGCAAGGGCGCGAAGGTGATCTGGATGCAGGAAGGCGTAGTCCACGAAGAGGCCGCGCGCCGGGCCAGGGAAGCGGGCCTCGAAGTGGTGATGGACCGCTGCATTTTGAAAGACCACCGGCGGCTGCGGCAGGCGTCGTAGCGTTTGCAACCCGTCGGAAATTCACGTATCTTGAAGGCGTGGCGGTACAACTCAAGCCCGAAACAGAACGGCTCGTTCAGGAAGAGATCGAGAGTGGGCATTTTCGATCGGCTGACGAACTGATCGTGCAGGGAGTCCTTGCCCTGCGCGAAAGATCCCGAACCGAAGAACCGATTTCAGTTTCGCGGAAACCGCGCAAAAACCTTGCCGACATTCTCAGTGAGCCGCCGTTTGCCGGCTCGGAGTTGAATCTGGAGAGGCAAAAAGATTACCCAAGGCCACTCGACCTGTGAGTGCCTTCCTGATCGACACCAACGTTCTATCGGAATTCTCGCGAAGAGGCTAGCCGGATCGAAGGTCAAGAATTGGTTGAAAGCTGCGGCCCCCGGTTCTCTTTGCGCAAGCGTGTTGACCCTGGCGGAAATCCGCCGGGGGATTGAGATCCTTCCCGCAAGCCAGCGGCGCTCGCAGTTGGAGCAGTGGTTCGAAGGCGAACTGCTGGAGTCCTTTGGCAGGAATTTGCTCCCGGTGACCAGGGCGATTGGCGACCGCTGGGCCGTTCTTTCGGCGCGAGCGCAGCGGAGAGGCGCTCCGCTGGCCGTCATTGACGGCCTGATTGCCGCGACCGCTTTGGAACACGGCCTGATTCTGGTGACACGAAACGTAAGAGATTTTCTCGATCTCGGGGTGAGCATCTTCAATCCTTGGGAACTGTAGGCGCGGATCGCGCCAGCCGCCGGCACCGCCCGCTCAAACTGAGCCGCCATCCGCAAGGGCGCGAAGGCCATCTGGATGCGGGAAGGCGTAATCCACGAAGACGCCGCGCGCCGGGCCAAAGAGGCGGCCCTCGAAGTGGTGATGGACCGCTGCATCCTGAAAGACCACCGGCGGCTGCGGCAGGCGCGGTAACGGCGGCGCGAAGGCGCATGAGCGATTTTGGTGGCATGATCGAGACATGCCGAACGCTCTGGCCGCGTTGCTGCGGATCGGCTGGAGGATCAAACGCCAGGGTGGCACGTCCCACCGAATCCTCGAACGTCCGGGCTACTCCGATGTTTTGTTTGCCTACCACGACAGGGTCCCTCTCGGCCCCACGGCCAGAAAGGTCCTCGCCAAAAAGACCGGCCTGACGCCCAAAGACTTGTAGCTGACGGTTTTTCGTTCACACAATTTTGCAAAATTCTTAAGCGCATTGGCATCAGGAGGATGGCGGGAAAAGTGTGCTCCGGCGAAACGGTTCGGCGACGGTCCTCGTGGGACGATGGAAGCGGAGGGGGAGACCGTTTTGGGCGATTCGCCCAAAAAACCGCACCTAAACCTTTTGTATTCAGTCGCGGTTTGGGCGATTCCGCCCAAATTCTCTCGAATTGCCACATGCACGACTCGTTGGAAAAGCAACTGCCCGCCGCCGGCCAACCGGCGCCGCGGGATCTTGAACTGGGCCAATGGCTGGGACGCCGCGAGGCCTTTGGACTCATCGCCGGACGCTGCTCCGCCGCGGACGTTGAATGCCTCCGCCGCATTCGCGACGAAAAGATGTACCGGGACCGCGCCAACAACTGGGACGAGTTCTGTACCGAGCATATCGGCGCCAGCCGCAGGAAGGTGGACGAGAGCATCCGCCACCTGGAAGAGTTCGGTCCGGCCTTCTTCCACGCCTCGCAGCTCACGCGTATCACGGCCGAAGAATTCCGCGCCATTGCTCCCGACGTGAGCGCCGCCGGTGTGCGCCTGGACGGCGAACTCATCGCGTTTGTTCCCGAGCAGCGCCGCCGGGTGGCCGCCGCCATAGCGGAACTGGGCCGGCGTTCGGGGGCCAAGACCCCGCCGCCGGCGCCGTCCTTCGCGTACGCGCTGAAGCGTTGCGGGGCCGCCGCCAGGCTGCTGGAGGCCGTATCGGTAAAACTGAACCCGCTCGAAGAGCTCGAATTGGCGGAAATGCTCTGGCGGATACGAAACGCCGCCGCCGCCCTGGGCGTCATGATGGTCGAAGTGTGAGGTAGCGCCGGCGGTCTTTGCCGCCGGTGGGGTTGTCCGGACAGGAGCAGGCCGGCGACAAGATCGCCGGCGCTACAGCCTGCCGAGCAGCCCCGCGATGGCGTTCTTCAATCGCCCCTCGGTGATGGATTCGGGCAATGGGATCGACAGCACCGGCCGGTTCGTGCCGGGGTCCCGCGAGATGAGACCCGACAAAACCTGCTCCAGCGGACGGTCCGAGGTCATCGACTCCAAGAACTTGATACCGGCTTCGAGCAGGCCGGCCGCGGCCTTTCCGAGGGTGTCAGACGGCGTCTCGACGCGGGCGGGCGGCGCGGCGGGCCGCGCCTGTTCGATCACAGGTTTTGGCTTCTCGGGTTGGGGTCGATCGGCAACGACCTCCTTCATGGCTTCGAGGCCGCTCTTGCGCCCGAGTGCGGCAAAACTGACCTCCGCCGTTGGCGAGTCGAACACTCCGGCGAACAGCGACTTCTTCCGTTGCAGAGTCTCCCAGACCCTCTCTTCAATGCTGCCGGTGGTCAGCAGGTGGATCACGTGAACCGAACGCGATTGGCCGAGGCGATGCACACGGCCGATCCGCTGTTCCAGGCGCGCCGGGTTCCAGGGCGGCTCGAAGTTCACCACCGCCGACGCGGCTTGCAGGTTCAGCCCCACGCCACCAGCGTCGGTGGAGAGGAACACCTTGCACTCGGGATCGCGCCGGAACTTCTCGATGAGGTCGCCGCGTTTGCGGGAAGGCACGCCGCCATGCAGCGATACGCAGCCGATTCCCAATTTGCCAAGCTCCTCGCCGGCCAGGTGCGTCATGCGCTCGTATTCGCTGAAGACCACCACCTTGCGGTTTTCTTCGAGCGCCAGTTCCCGAATGATCTCGCGGAACTCCTCCAGCTTGGGCGAATGGTTGGTCTGCTTATCGAACAGGAAAGTCGAATCGCAGAGCATGCGCATGTTCTGGAGGCAGCAGGTAATGCGGCGCAGGTCGATCTCGGAGAGCCAGCCTTGCCGCTCCCACTTGTGCATGAGGCGGCTCAGGATTTCGCTCTGCTCCCAGTACGGCTCGGCCTGCTCGTCGGTCATCGGAACGCGGAAGATCTGGTCGGTGCGTTCGGGAAGTTCCGTGAGAACCTCTTTGCGCGTGCGCCGCAGCAAGACCGGCTCCAGTTGCGCGTGAATGCGATCCAGGCCGCGATAGCCGAGCAGGTGTCCCTTTTCGTCTTCCATGCGGTGTTCCTGGAGGAACCGGAACGCCGGACCCAGGCGGCGCCCGTCGATAAACTCCACCACCGAGAAGAGCTCTTCCAGTTTGTTTTCGAGCGGGGTCCCCGTGAGCACGAAGGCGTAGCGGCTCTTCAATTGCTTGATGGTGCGGGCCGTGGCCGTGACCCAATTGCGGATGCGTTGGGCCTCGTCGAGAATAATCAGGTCCGGCTTCAATTCGTGAATGTAACTCACGTCTTTGAGGACCAGTTCATAGCTGGTGAGGTTGAAGAACGCGGGTGAGGCATACAACTGCCGCCGCCGGGCGAGCGGCCCGTCGATGACCTGCGCGGAGAGATCCGAGAATTTCTCGATTTCCGTCTTCCACTGGTACTTGACGGACGCCGGGGCCACCACCAGCACTTTCTCGATCCCCTTGCGCCGCCGCAGGAGTTCGGCGGCCGCCAGCGCCTGAACGGTCTTTCCCAAGCCCATGTCGTCCGCCAGGACCACGCGGCCGCGGCAGGCCGCAAAGATGGCCCCGAGCGTCTGGTATGGCAGGAGCTTGGTTTTGAGAACGCCATCCAGTGGATTCTGGCCGCCGCGGAGTTTCGCCAGGAGCTTGCGTTCATACTCCAGACCCTCGGCGATCTCGTTTTCCCGGTCGATGTATTCGAGCACATCGCTGTATATGACCGCCTGGTCGTCGGCTTTCCGGAACTGGTCGAGGACGTTTCCGAAATGGCGGAACTGCTCCCGCCGCAGGAGTCCCGCCGGATCGAAACACTCGCCGGCCAGCGCTTTCAAGCCAGGCGATGGTGAAACCGGCAGGCGCAGCCGGATCTCGATGGTTTCTCCGTACTGGAGGGAGATGGAAGCGCGCGTGCGCGCGTATTCCTTTCGCTCCAGCGCCGTACCGTGCTTCTGCCGCAACTGGAGCAACAGCGCTTCAATGTGCTTGCAGGTCCCCAGGGTGTTGACGGCGAAATCCGGGCAGGAGCAATAGTTTTCGAACAGGCCCGGGCCGCGCATGGCGACGCGGTACGTCTTTCCGCTGGCGGACTCGACGCGATAGTCGCCATAGAGGCCCCCGGCGGGCCGCTCCTGGACCCGGACCACGGCGCTTTGCGCCCTTTCCCTCCGTTCGGCAATTTGCTGCTCGACTAACATACCGGCGACCTCCTTGCTCAGCTTGGTTACGAGCCAGGATAGCAGCCAGCGCAGGGCGGAGTCCTCACCGCAAGAACTCGCCCACCGCCTTCAAGAACAGGCCCGGCTGGTCCACGAACGTCATGTGGCCGCTCTGCGGCAGGATCACCAGTTTCGAGCCGGAGATCTTCTCGTGCATCTCGCGCGAAATGGATGGCGCGCATTCGTCATGGTCGCCGGCCGTAATCAGCGTGGGCACGGTGATGGAATTCAGGCGGTCGCCGTACTCGACCGACTTCAGGTTTCCGTCGATGATGAATTCCCCGCTGGAACCCCACATCTCCCGGTACAGGTCCCACGACATGATGCCGTTTGCGGCCGGATCGTAGTTCGGGTCCGGACGCCGCTGGTACAGATAGGGGAAATAGGCCTCACCCCAGGCTGCCACCATGTAGCCGTTGGAATAGCGGTTCCGCTCGTAGACCTTGCCTCTGCCGTACAGCCCGGCCTTTTCGAGCGATTCGATCCGGTTACGCAGCTCGGGATTCATCTCCGCCATCATGCGCCGGAAAACCTCGTTCATTTTGCTGGTGCTGTGGAACGTGCTGCACAGCACCAGGTGAGTCAGGTTGCGCTGGTACTTCAACGCGTAAGCCTGCGCCAGCACTCCGCCGCAGGAATGCCCAAGAAGGCCGATCTTGCCCAGCCTCAGCCCCTGCCGGACGGCCTCGACGTCTTCGGCCATGTTCTCCACGGTGTAGCCGCTCGGGTCCTCCAACTTCTCGGACTTTCCAGACCCGCGCTCGTCGATGAAAACCAGCCTGTGCTGGCGGGCCAGGGGGAGCAGGTACGGGAGGAAATAGTCGTGCGACGCTCCCGGACCGCCGTGCAAGATCACGAGTGGCGTCC
Source organism: Bryobacteraceae bacterium (assembly GCA_049516835.1). GTDB lineage: Bacteria > Acidobacteriota > Terriglobia > Bryobacterales > Bryobacteraceae > Fen-178. The sequence continues at coordinate 104,589 of JBEKSR010000006.1, forward strand.
CCCGGCCCATCAACTCGTAGTAAATCAGGACTCCGTGGGCGTCGATGAATCCTGCCTCGATGGGATAGTTGGCTGGCTGTTGTGCGAAACACGCGCCCGCCAGCAGGATCGCGAACAGCGAAAGATGCGTCTTCATATGTCTCAACACTGTATCACCCCTGCCGCCCCGCAGTTCAGCGGAACCCGGCGCAGCCGTTGTTGAGATTCCCTGAGGGTGTTTACCTTGGCGCGCCGAATCGCGTTAGAATCAACGGAGGAAAAGACCTTTGTAACGAGGATTCAGGAATGCTCAAGCGGTTAGCCATAATCTTGTCGATGGGTGTTTCTCTGGCCGGTGCGCAGGAGACATCCTGCCGTTTCCGCGACGGGGCCGCGCCCACTGCCTCCGTGGCGTATGTTCTTTGCGAACCAGGCACCGTGATGGTCACAACCGATGGCGGCGCTGCCTGGGCCGCGCGCGCCACCGGCGCCAAGGGACGCCTGCGCGCGATTGCGTTTACGGAGGTGAATCGCGGCTTTGTGGCCGGCGACGGCGGCTTGCTGCTGGCCACCGAGGACGGCGGCAAGACCTGGCAGGTCCGGCAGTCCGGGACCACCGAGAGCTTGACCGACATTGAGTTCGCCGGCCAGTCGGGCTGGATCTCGGGCTACACCGGTGTGCTGCTTCATTCCGGCGATGGTGGGCGCACCTGGGCCCGGCAGACCACCGGCACATCGCAATCTCTCGAGAGCATCTTCTTCCTGGACGCGGAGCGCGGTTGGGCAGTGGGCTGGGCCGGTACCATCCTTCGCACTGCCAATGGCGGCCGAACCTGGGAGCAGATCAAGACTGCCGCCGCGTCGTGGTCGCTGAGCTCGGTGTATTTCCGCGACGCCAACAACGGCTGGGCCGTCGGGTTCGCCGGACAGATTCTGCGCAGCCGCGACGGAGGAGCCACTTGGGAAGCGCAGACCAGCCCGGTGAGAAGCTGGCTCACTTGCGTGCTGTTCGATGGCTCCAACCGCGGCTGGATCACGGTGGATAACGGCTTCCTGGTAAGCGAAGACGGTGGTGAGAGTTGGCGTCCCCTGGCTGTCGATAACCGGGCCTTCCTGAGCAAGCTGGTCCGCGTGAAGGACTCGATCTGGGCGCTCGGCCCGTTTCAAGCGCTGAAGCAGGCGGATGCCAAAGTGGCGTGGCAGAAGATCGAGAAGTTGGTTCCCACGGCGCCGGGCCGTTCCTGAGCAATCAGCGATTTCCGGCAGACGGTCGACCAGATCGCCGGATCCTGCCAACTACAGGTGGCTGCCGGTGAAGCGGGCGTTCCGGAAGCGTTTATCGAGAAGTTGCAGGCCGTGCCCCAGGTGCGCGCCGCCAGCCCCGTGATCGAGGCCCTGGCCGAGACCGACGTGGCCGCCACCCGGCTGCTGATCGTGGGGTTGGACATCACCGGCGACGCGGCCATGCAGCCCTGGCTCTTTCGTACCGGCGAGGGCTCCGCGGAGGTTGACCCGATCGCCTTCATCGCTCAGCCGGATTCTCTCCTCATGACCCGGTCTTTCGCCGCCGCGCACGGCTGGGCGATCGGCAGCAAGCTGGGCTTGCACACCGTGGATGGGGTGAAGGCATTCACCGTCCGCGGACTGCTGAGCGATGAGAGCCTCGAAAAGATATATGGCGGCAACGTTGCCGTGATGGATGTGTACGGCGCCCAGCACGTATTCGGGCGCGGGTCGACGGTGGACCGGATCGAGATCGCGCTCACCGACGGCGCCGCGCTGGAAGATGGCCGAGCGGCCATCCGGAGCGTGGTGGGGCCGGGATACACGGTGGATCCTCCCTCCGCCCGCGGCGAGCAGTTTGAAGACCTCGTGAAGTCCTACCAGACGCTCTACCCGAAAATGCGCATGGTGGGCGCCGATTTCGCCGCGCCGTGGCGGGGCCTGTTGTGGAAGGTCGAAACGGCCTACATCGACGCGGTGTCTCCTCACGTCACCAGCGCCTGGACGTACGCCGTGCAGGCGGAGAAGACCGGCGACAAGCTCACTCAAGCCAAGCGTCCCGACACCCTGGATCTGGACCGCGCCACCCGAGACTCCGTTTCCGGGCACGTGGCGTGGAATCCAAACCCCCGGCAAACCGTGTCGGCCGAGTGGTTCGTGCACCCCAGCGGAAAAGCGTTTGTGACCCGGCTTCTCTATTCGCGAAACCTCTATTCGACTTTCCGTGCCATTGCGAGGTTTCTCTGGATCGGCGGCAGCCAATCGGACCCGCTGGCCCGCTACAATGTGGATTCTTACCTGACGCTGCAGTTGCGGTACAGCTTCTAGGAACGGGAGATTTGTTTGATTCGCCTCACCCAGGTCTCGAAGCAATTTGGCGGCAAGAAGCGCGTGACCGCCCTCGAGGACATCAGTCTCGAGGTCGCTCGCGGCGAGATGGTCTCCATCATCGGCCCATCCGGCTCGGGCAAATCCACTTTGCTCAACCTGATCGGCGGGCTCGACCAGCCCACCTCCGGGGAGATCCACATCGATGGCCAGAGCATCGCCCGCCTGACCGACGACGAGTTGACTCGCTTGCGGCGCGACAAGATCGGCTTCATCTTCCAGTTCTTCAATTTGATGCCCAGCCTCACCTGCCTGCAGAACGTGGCGCTGCCGCTGCACCTGCGCGGGTGGCCGAAACGGAAGATTCAGGAGCGCTCGCGCGAGCTACTCGACCTGGTCCAACTCACCCACCGCCTCGATCACCAGCCGGACGAACTCTCCGGCGGCGAGCGCCAGCGCGTGGCCATCGCGCGGTCCCTGGCGGCTCTCCCCCCCATCCTGCTGGCCGACGAGCCCACCGGCAACCTCGATTCGCGCAGCGGCGCCGAAATCCTCGACCTGATCCGCTCGTTGCACGAGAAGTTGAACGCCACCATCCTGATCGTGACCCACGACGCCGGCGTGGCGCGCAGTTGCTCGCGCACCATTGCCCTGTCGGACGCGCGCGTCGTGGCCGATTATCGCAACGATTCCGAACGCCCCTGAACGATCCGCTTGCGGCGGCATGCTGGAATCGTCTGTCATTTCGATCTGAAACTCTGAAATCCAATGGCGGACTCTGCTCTCTGCACGGGCGGGAAGGCGATGTTTCTGACCGTCGAGGACGCCGTTCGGCGGGCGCGGGAAGAAGCGCTGGTTACCCTATCCACTCTCGCGGACGACTCGATCGGGGGACGATTCATCGATGCTCTCTGTGAGGCGGCACGCAGGGGCGTGGGGGTCCAGGTGATCGTCGATGGCTACGGGTCGCGACGGTCCTTCGCGCGGGTGAAGAAGATTTTGACCGCGGCGGGGGTGTCGGTCAGCGTGTTCCGGCCATTCCGGAAATGGCTCCTGCGCGACCCGCTGGCGGCGTTATGCCGGATCCATGCCCGCGTTCTGGTCGTCGACCGGACTCTGTTCGGCCTGGGCAGTATCGTTTTCAAGAACGAATTCGGGGATTCGGTAGACCTGTTCCTGCTGCTGGAACCGCCGGAGACGGGCACTATTGTCGAGATCTTCGAGCAATTCAAGACGCTGGCAACCCGCCGGCGCCGCCCGGCGCTGGCCTCCACGGGAAGGACCATCGGCAACGGTCTGTCCCTGCTGGTCTCCGGCCCCGATGCGGAGAGTCAGGAGATCCACCGCTGGCTATTATCCGCATGCCGGAGCGCCGGCCAACGGATTTGGATCGCCGCGCCGATCTTCTTTCCGACCCGGGATCTGCTGAGTGAATTGCGGGCGGCGGCAAGGCGGGGCGCGGACGTCAAGATTGTGACCCCCCTGCGAACCCAACGCCGCCAGGACATGCTGCGCGCCGTGCCGCTGCACGGGCTGGTCGCCAAGAGCGGGGTCCAATGGTACCCGGCCCGGACGTATTTCCGCTCGAAATTCAGTATCTTCGACGACCGCTGGACGCTGGGCAGCGCCAATTTCGATGTCCTCTCGATGAAGAAGAGCTTGGAGTTGAACGTGTGGGCCGAAGGCGGGCCCATACTGGGCGAACTGGAAACATTCTTCTCCCTGCTGACCACTTCCAGCTCGGGAGTAGCCGCGGCGGACGCCTGGCCGATCGCCAGGGTGATGGTGCCGCTGTTCTATCGAACGGCGGAATTCCTCTTTGCCCTAACCTGAAATAAGACCTCGGGAATGTGAAGTTCTTCTTACGTGGCCCCTCAAGCGGGCTTATCTGGCGCCGATTTCGGCGGCTCGCGCACCATCGCCCGCCCCTTCCGCCGACAACTGCAACAGGATGCGGACCGAGTCGCAAACATATCCCTGCACGCGCGGGTCGTACGGCAGCAGGTTGTGTGGTTCGACTAACGGGAGACGGAGCGGCCTTGGTTGGCCCTTGGGAGGCCGGTCCCGCGGTTTCAAAAGGTAGCTGCCCAGCAGCGTGGTCCGGGCGGGCGCCGAGGCGGCCAGACTGGATCGCCCCCGCACCGGGATTCCTTTGAGAATACCGGCCCGCTGATAGAAGTTGACGGCGCAAGCGACATTGGCGGGCACCGTGGACTTCCCCGCGGAAAACGCGTCGATATAGACTGCCAGCGAGACCTCCAGCCCCGATTGGCCCAGCAGGCGCGCGAACTTGCCGATCGCGTTTGCCCCCAGGCTGTGCCCACAGGCCACGATCAGCGGCTGGGGGAGACGACCTGGGGAGCCTGGAGAAGCATGCGCGAGTTTCAGCACTTCCGCGGCTGCCTGGCGCCAATCGTTCCAGCCGAACAGGAGCGCCGCGACTCCCTCGTCGCCCATGCCGTTGATTCGACGGGTCAACACTGCGACTCCGGAGCCGGAATGGACCCTTGGCCCCAAACCGCCGGTGAAGCCGACCACCACCACGCGCGCGGAACCTGGCGAAGCCGCGGCCGCCGCTGGAACAGGCAATTCCGGTCTCCACTTGGCGTCCATGCGCTCCGAAAGATCAAGCAGCGCCTTTCGGAGATCGCCATCGATGCGCTCCAACTCGCCGGCGAAGGCGGACGCGCCCGCCCCGAGCAGAAGCATCGCCGCGACCGCGATTCGCAATGATAGGAGCCGCCTCACAGGGTCAATTGAGTATACCGCGGCGATCCCGACCTTCTTAGTAGCGCCGGCGGTCTTTGCCGCCGGTGGGGTTGTCCGAAGTGGAACGAACCGGCGGCAAGACCGCCGGCGCTACCGGAACGCCGTGCGTACCCGTAGTTGTCCACTTCTGCGCCCAGTCTCTCGCCATACAGTCCCCCGCTTGCGGGAGGTGTTATACTTTTGGCGCGACGTAACTCGCGATTTTTGCGGGATCAAATGGCAGTTTTATGGGGATCACTCTGGATCTTGAACTCACCCTAAGGGGGTGCCCTCTTGCTCGACTTAATCATTGTTCGCGTCATTTTCATCCTGGTTCTCGCCACTTCCGCCTATTTGTTGCACCCGTTTGGCTTGTCTCGGGAGTCTCGGGAGATTGCGGCGGTGGGCGGCCTGATTTTGGGCGCCGGCATCATCTTCTTTGAAATCCGGCTGGAGCGGGTTAGCCTGAAGCGGCTGATCGGCGCGGCCGCCGGATCCGTGTTGGGAATCATCGGCGCCTTTCTGATGTCGCTGGTCCTCAGCCATGCGGATGCGCCGCCCTTTTTGCAAGTGTGTCTTCTCTTGTTGATGACCTACATTGGCCTGATCGCGGGAGCCAAGAAGGGAGATATGCTCAACCTTGCGGCCCTGGGCGGAATCTTCGGCGGCGAAAAGTCGTCGAAGAAGTCGTTCAAGATTCTGGATACCAGCGTCATCATCGACGGGCGCATCGCGGATATCGCCGAGACCGGCTTCCTGGACGGCGTCCTGGTGATTCCGCAGTTTGTTCTGCGCGAGCTGCAACTGGTCGCCGATTCGGCCGATTCGATGAAGCGCAATCGCGGCCGGCGCGGGCTGGACATCCTCCAGCGCATCCAAAAGATGGCGCATCTCACCGTTCAGATCGTGGAGGAGGACTTTCCGCACGTCCGCGAAGTGGACATGAAGCTCATCGAGCTGGCCAAGGTTTACGACTGCAAGGTCATTACCAACGACTTCAACCTGAACAAGGTGGCGCAACTTCACGGCGTCGAGGTGCTGAACATCAACGAGCTGGCCAACTCGCTCAAGCCCATCGTCCTGCCCGGCGAGACCATGCGGGTGTTCATTCTCAAAGAAGGCAAGGAATACAACCAGGGCGTGGCGTACCTGGACGACGGCACCATGGTGGTGGTGGACAACGCCAAGAAGATGATCTCCAAGACCATCGACATCGCTGTGACCAGTGTGCTCCAGACCACCGCGGGGAAGATGATTTTCGGCAAGTTCGATGAGCGGATGCACGCGGTGGCGGGGGTGGAGAGGCACGACCGGCCGGTGCGCAAGAGCGACCCGCAGCCCATGACCAATCTCGGCCCTGAGAAAACCACGATAGAATCGTAATGCACATGAAAGTCGCCGTGATATTACCCGCGGCGGGCCTGGGCACCCGTATGGGAAAGGGCTCCGCCGAGAAAACCGGCACCAGCCGCAAGCAGTTCATGCTGCTCGAAGGCTCGCCCATCCTGATTCATACGGTGCGCAGGTTTGCGGCCTCGGAGCGCGTGGCCGAGATTGTAGTGGCGGTGCGCGCGGAGGATCTGGAGTGGGTCGGCGGGATGCTGGCGCGGGAGTTTCCCGGCCGGCGCGTGCGCGCGGTGGAAGGCGGCAACAGCCGGCAACAATCGGTCGAGAACGCGCTCGCAACCCTGGGTCCGGAAACCGATCTGGTGGCTGTCCACGACGCGGTGCGGCCGTTCATCGATCCGGAAACCATTCGCAAGGTGTTCGACGAAGCGGCCGAGACCGGGGCCGCCATCGTGGGGGTGCCGGTGGTGGACACGGTGAAGCAGGTGAGCCGCGCAACCGGCCGCGTGCGCATCCGCGCGACGCTGCCGCGCGAAAAGCTGGTGATGGCGCAGACGCCACAGGTCTTCCGCTACGATCTGCTGGCGCGCGCATTCGAGCTGGCGCGTGAGGACGGCTTCCTGGGCTCGGACGAGGCCAGCATGGTGGAGCGCTTGGACGTGGAAGTGAGCGTGGTGTTGGGCAGCGATCGCAACATCAAGATCACTAAACCCGGCGATATGGACCTGGCGCGCCTCTTCTTTCATGAAGAGATCGCCAAGGAAGTCCAGCCTTGAGCGAGATTCGGACCGGGCTGGGATGGGACGCGCACCGCCTGGCGGCGGGCCGGCCGCTCATCCTGGGCGGCGTCACGGTGCCCAGCGAATTCGGCCTGGAGGGGCACTCGGACTCGGACGTCCTGACCCACGCTATCACCGATGCCATTCTGGGGGCGGCTGCCCTCGGCGACATCGGCACGCATTTCCCCGATTCCGACCCTCGATGGAAGGGTTGCGACAGCCTGGTGTTTCTGCGCCATGCCAAGGACCTGGCGGAAGCGCTCGGGTACCGCATTGTGAACGTGGATTCCACGGTTATTCTGGAACGGCCCAAGCTGAAGGACTACCGGCAAGCCATTCGGGAGAAACTGGCGGAGACACTGGGCCTCGAACCGGATCGGGTATCGGTCAAGTTCAAGACTGCGGAACAGGTAGGACCCGTGGGTGAAGGCCGGTCGGCCGAATCGCAGGCTATCGTGACCATGCTGAAGCTGGGCACGGGCCCATGGCATGAGGCCACGGGCTGGACCAGCTAGCTGGCCTGCAGCAGGCACATGCGCCGGGCGGCGCGGCGCGCCTTCAGGCGCTCATTGGCCTTCTTCTGCTTCTCCGCCGAGACGATCGCCTGACATGCATCGCAACGCTTCCGTATCCGGGACCGCGTGACGAATGGCGCGCCACACCGGCGGCACTGTTTCGTCATCGTCTCCTCTAGCGGGAGAATGCCCGGTTTCTTGGGCAATAGGTGAGAATAATGGAAATCGCAATGGTTCATTTCTGGCACCTCGCGTGTTTTGGCGGCCAATTCGTTTCGGGCGTAGAGCACCTGGATTGGGGCTTGTCCCCCAAGAGTTCATCCCGGTGCTTGAAAATCCAACAGCCCCAAGTCAAGCAGACGCTCCTGTCAATGGGCGGAACCTTACTCGCATCTCATTCCCCGGCAATGAGTTCCGCCACAAATCGGCGTTCGGCGGTGGGTCCGTGGCAACCGGTTCCGTCCGGGAGCTGTCATCATTCATACATTCATCTGCACGTAACAAGCCGAACTCAAGCCGTGTTGGGAGACGCCGGGCGATACGGTTCGCCCGCGCCCAGCGTTTCCCACCTCAAATGGTTGATATAGAAGAGCAGCAGCGGTTCCGGGTATAGGCCGCGAAACTTCTCCAATACCCGGCCCTCCCAACCCTCGGTGAAATACGGCTTCGGGTCCATTTTCTTGGCGAAGAAACCGTTCTCATGCGGCGCGCCGACGAAGTCGAGCACCGCCGTGATCATGTCGATGTGCGACACCAGCACTGCCTGGGCCAGGTCTTTGGCGAAGTCTTCCTCCCGCTCGGCGATGCGCGCCCAGAACCGGGGCACGGACCTGCGCAAGAGTTCCGTGTTCACTTTGTGGAGGCGCGCCCGCACCTTAAAGCCTTCGTAGATCTGGTAGGTTTTCAGCTTGCCGATGGAGATGCCGCGGACCAGTTGTCCGAACGCTTCTTCGCCCAGCCCGAGGTAGACATCCGAAATCTGCATAAATTGCAAGCGTATCACGACCGGGTGGGCCCGTGGAGAAAGGGGGTCCGGTTATCCGGTGGTCTGCGGCAAGCGGAACGACTGTGGGGCAGCCAATCCTGGCTGCAGCCGGCTTTCAGCCGGCGCCTGCGGGGATCGGAAACTCTCGCACCCGTCGCAAGAGCCGCCTGAAAGGCGGCCGCAGGCAAGAATGCCTGCCCCACAACTATGCCTTGACCGTGTGGAACTCCCATCCCTTACGGAAGGCGGGCTTGAGGAGTTGATTGGCGCCACTGTTATTGGTGATGCGCATCTTCTCCGGTTGGTACTCGAGCTTGCCCTCGTGGCGGAGCGCAATGACGCCCAGAAGCATCCATTCCACGAACGGCGCCGCCACGCCGAAGTTCGAGCATGCGGGGTCGCCGCCCTTGCAGGCGCGGATGAAATCGCGCATGTGGCCGGGGGAACGCGTCAGCAGCGGGGGCGGCATCCGGTAGTCCTTCATTTTCTCGATCGGGATCAGGCGCGTCACGTCGCCGTAGGTGCCGGTGGTCAGCATGCCCTTGTCGCCGATGAAGAGGCTGCCATCGGGCTGCGGGAAGCGGAGGGGCTCTTTGGACGCCTTGAGAGCCTCGAACTCGTCCTTATTGAAAACGCGGCCCGGAGACCGGAATTCGTTGGAAGCCGGAGGCGCCATGCCCGCTCCTGGGCCACGGGCCCCTCCTGGAGCACCGCTGGGAGTCGCTCCCGGCGCGCCTGCACCCGCGCCCCGCCCCCCTGCGCCCCGCCCGCCGCCGCCCGCCCCGCCGGGACGCGGCAGACTCGGGGGATCGCCGATCCACTCGCCTTCGGGCACGCCAGCGATCGTCGGGTTCTCCTTCAGCCCGTCGTACCAGAAGACCTTCAGCGCCGGCATGTTGCCGTAAGGCGCGAAGTCGAAGCGGATGACCGAGCCCTTGGGGAACATGAAGGGGCTCACGCCTTCCTTCTTGATGCATTCGACGCCGACGAGCTTCCGATTCGAGAGATGGAGCGCCATGTTGGGCGCGCCCAGAATGTGGCAGGCCATATCGCCCAGAGCGCCGCAGCCGAAGTCGTAGAAGCCGCGCCAGTTGAATGGCTGATAAAAGAAGCCGCCGTTGCGGTCGGGCTCGGTCTTGCCGCCCGCCGTGAACGGCCGCTTGGCGGCGATGCCGAGCCAGAGGTCCCAGTCCAGAGTGGAAGGAACCGGATCCTCTTTGGGAATCTCGGTGAGGCCCTGCGGCCACATCGGCCGGTCGCTCCAAGCGTGCACTTCGGTAACGTTGCCGATATCGCCGTTCCAGACGATCTCGGCGCACTGCCGCGTGCCTTCATTGGAATAGCCCTGGTTGCCCATCTGGGTCGCCACCTTGTACTTGGCGGCCGCCTCTCGCAATTGGCGCGCCTCCCAGACCGTGCGTACCATGGGCTTCTGCACGTAAACGTGCTTGCCGCGCTCCATCGACCACATGGCCGCCGTGGCGTGCATATGATCCGGCGTCGCGACGATTACGGCGTCGATGTTCTTGCCTTCCTGATCGAGCATCCGCCGGAAGTCCCGGAACTTCGGCGCCTTTTCGAAACGCTTGAAGGTGGCGGCCGCGCGGCGGTCGTCCACATCGCACAGCGCCACGATGTTTTCGGTGGGCGCCGCGGCCGAGAGATTGGACGCTCCCTGGCCGCCCGAGCCGATCGCGGCGAAGTTCAGTTTTTCGTTGGGGGATTTGTATCCCGCGGATTTCAATGATGGCGTGCTGCCGAATCCCGCCGCCGGTAGAGCGCCGGCCAGCAGGCTGCCGTAGAAGAAGTAACGCCTCGATAATGCCATGGCAAACTCCGAATCTGTAGTCCGCGGACTACGCCAGACAACTCTTCACGTAAGCGAGGCACTTCTTGGCCTCGGCAATGATGTTCGAATCCGGAGGGATCGGGTACTCCAGCTCCAGGTTCGCCGGGAAGCCGTACTTCTCCTTTTTGAGAAGTTGCAGCACTTCCTTCATGGGGGTGTCGCCCGTGCCCCAGACGGCCACGTTGGGGCCGTGGTCCTTCTTGCGATCCTTGATGTGCAGGTTGGTGATCTTATCGTGGTGCTGCTTGATAAACGCGACGGCGTCGTACCCGGCGGCGGTGAAGTGGCCGATATCGAGGTTGATGCCGTTGTATTTGCCATACGCCATCAGCGTGTCGTAGCTCTCGAGAGTGGCGGTCTGGTTGGGGTCGTTGGTGGCGTCGTGGCCGTGATAACCGACCATCAGCTTGTGCTTGTCCGCCACCGGCGCGATGCGCTTCGCCATGGTGAGGGTCGTGCTCGTAGTGATGCCCTTCACGCCGAGACCCTCGGCCATGCTGAACCCGTACTCGATGTCCTCGTCTTTCATGCCGTCCTGCATGTTGTAGCAGAGCAGGGCGACATCGACGCCGGCGTCGTTGAATTTCCTGGTGACGGCCTTCCAAGTATTGGCGTTCGTCGAGGCGCGCCATTGCGCGAGTTTCTCCATGGCGGCTTGCCTCTCGGCCTGCTGCTCGGGGGTCAGTTGCGCACGTCCGCCGCCAGGCCCTCGCTGGGCTCCCGGCTGTCCCAGCGCGCCGCCGGCCGCCGGGTTGGGCGCCCCGCCCGGGCCCGCACCGCCGGGCCCGCGGCCCCCGCCGCCGCCGCGGCCGAACGCCGGCATCGAGGGCGCGCCCGCCAATGCTTCGCAATGGTTCGACATCAGCTCGGCCTCGCCCAGCCCGATCTCGACAAACGCCTTGATGATCGCTTCCGGATCGGGGCTGGCGATCCGATTGAAGCTGTAAGTGATGGCGCCGATCTGAACGCCCCCGAACTTCGAGTCGATCATCTTCGCGCCAGACGCCCTGCAGAGCGGCACGGACGCCAGCGCGATCTTGCCTAAATCTCGTCTTGTGAATTCCATGGTGTTCCTTTCAGTCCAGCCGCCGTTCCGCTAAGGCGGCAAGAGAACGTGCAATTCTGAAGATACAGCGTGGCGGAGGAGAATGCCAGTGCCGGCAGACGGAAAGCCCCCCGCCAAACGAATGAATCCGTGCGTATGGCCACGCACGGCGCTACCAGACGACAAAAAGCGATCGTCTGCCCGACTACGGTAAAATGAATGGGTTTGCTCAAAATGGGAAACGTCATCATCTTGGGATCTCAGTGGGGAGACGAGGGCAAAGGGAAGATCGTCGATCTGTTCTCCGCCCGGTTCGACATCGTGGCGCGCTATCAGGGCGGGCACAACGCGGGCCACACGGTGGTGGTCGGCGATAAGAAGTTCGTTCTAAAGCTGATTCCCAGCGGGATTCTGCATCCGGGCAAGCAGGCCGTGATCGGCAACGGCCTGGTCATCGATCCGGCCGCCCTGCTGGGGGAAATCGACGCTCTCGAATCCGCCGGCGTCGCCGTGAGGGGCAACCTCTTCATCAGCAACCGGGCGCACGTGTTGTTTCCGGTGCACCGGATGATGGAGAAGCTGTCCGCTTCCATCGGCACCACGTCGCGCGGCATCGGCCCTTGCTACGAGGACAAGATGGGGCGGCGCGGCGTGCGCATCGCCGACCTGCTCGACCCAGTGGTTTTCCGCGCGCAATACGACTCCGTGATGGCAGAGAAAGTCGTCATTGCCAGGGCCCTGGGCATCTACGAAGAACTGGACCTGCGGCGCATCCGCGACGAATACGAGGCGTTTGCGGCGCGCATCCGGCCCATGGTGCGCGATACCGCGATGCTGTTGAACCAGGCGATCCGCGACGGAAAGACCGTGCTCTTCGAGGGCGCCCAGGGGACCATGCTCGATATCGACCATGGGACCTACCCGTTCGTGACCTCCTCCAGCGCCAGCGCGGGCGGCGCCTGCACCGGCACGGGCGTGGCGCCCACCCGCATCAGCGGCGTGATCGGGGTTTCCAAGGCCTACATTACGCGCGTGGGCGGGGGGCCGTTTCCCACCGAAGCCCTGGATTCGACGGGCGACATGATTCGCAAACGCGGCAACGAATTCGGCGCCGTCACCGGGCGGCCGCGCCGCTGCGGCTGGTTCGACGTTCCGCTGCTGCGCTACACCGCGGCCATCAACGGGTTCGACAGCCTGGTGGTGACCAAGCTCGATGTGCTGGACGAGCTCGACAGCATTCCGGTCTGCACGGGCTACCGCTCGGGCACGCGGGAAGTTGCGGAAATGCCGCCCACGGTGGCGGAAATCGAAAAGGTCGAGCCGGTGTACGAACGCGTGCCCGGCTGGAGAGCCGCTACGTTCGGCGTCTCTTCGTACGACGGCTTGCCGGAAAAGGCCAAGGATTACCTGGCGTTTCTGGAGAGCCGGACAGGCGTGGAGGTGGGTTGTATCTCCACGGGACCCGAGCGCAACCAGACCATCGTCCGGCCAGGCTCCCGCTTTGAGAAGCTGGTTCGGTGCGCGTCTTCACTCTGATTGTTTGTCTGCCCGCCATCCTCGCGGCGCAAGACCCGCGCGAAATCGTGCGGCGCTCCGTCGAGATCGACCGGAAGAACCTCGAAATCGCGCGCAACTACACCTATCTCGAGCGCCGTGAGCAGCGCGAACTGGACGGCTCCGGCAAGGTGAAGGACACTGAGGTTCAAACCTCGGATGTGACTTTGCTGGAGGGGTCGTCCTACCGCCGCCTGGTGGCGCGCAACGACCGGCCGCTTTCGTCCAAGGAGCAGAAGAGAGAGGAAGACAAGCTCCGCAACAGCATCGAGGAGCGGCGCAAGGAATCCAAAGAGGAGCGCGAGCGCCGGATTGCGGATTGGGAGCGCAGGAGGCAGCGCCAACGGGACCCCCTGAAAGAACTGCCGGACGCGTTCGATTTCCGGCTGATCGGGGAGGAAGCGCTCGCGGGCGGCGAGGTTTACGTGATCGACGCCATGCCCAAGCCTGATTACAAACCGCAACTGCCTGCGGCGGCGTACTTCCCCAAGGTGAAGGCGCGGCTGTGGATCGATAAGAACGACTACCACTGGGCAAAGGTGGAGATGGAAACCCTGGACACGATTTCCCTGGGCGGGTTCCTGGTGCGGCTCGCGAAGGGCAGCCGTCTGATCGTCGAGCAGGCGCACGTCAGCCAGGAGGTCTGGCTGCTGAAGAGCCTGACGGTGCATGCATCGGCGCGAGTTGCGCTGATCATGAACATTCGCAGGGAAATCATCATCACGTTCAGCGACTACAGTAAAAAGGGGACAGACGCATTTTCCTTTCCCCTCACCGGACGGCCTTCTTACTTGTAAGCCTCTCTGCGATCGCGGACGCGGTGGACAGTGATGGTATCCCCGGTCTCGTCGAAGAACACGCGGTGGTTGCCGACGCGAAGCCGGAGCAGCCCTTCGAACTCCCCGCTCAGCGGCTTGACCCTGCCAGCACCGGTTGCCGCATAGCGGTGAATGGCCGACAAAATGTTCAGAGCGGCACGCTGCTCGATAGCACGGACTTCTTCCCGGACGCTCGGATGAAATCGAATTCTCTTCACTTGGACTCTTACTCGCCCTGGTGGTGGCGGACCTGGTCCATGGTGAAGTCGCACTCGGCGACGACCTGCTCGAAGGGAATGCCCCCTTCCGGGTTCTGCCGGAAGTACTCACGCGAGGCGGCGACCGCGCGGCGGTCTTCCGCAGTCAGTTCTTCGTCGTCACCGCGAAGCATCACTTCGAGCAGTCTGACGACGGCGTCGAACTGGGCGGCGCCGAGCTGATCGATCAACTGATGCGCTTGTTGTCTGTCCACTCGACTACTACGATATCATACGCTGCCGGTTGACTGAGGCGCTAGACTGGTGCCAATGCTCCTCGTCACCGGTCCCGCCGGCTCCGGCAAAACCGCCTTCGTCCTCGACCGGTTTCGCGAGGCTCTGCGCGCGGGAAATGACGCCGTACGGCTGCTGGCGCCCACCGCGACCATGGCGCAGCACCTGCAAAACCGCTTCGCGCGCGAAGGCTTTGTATTCCGCCGCCGGCTGATCCAAACGCTTTCGGGATTTGTGGAGGACTGGGCCGGCGATGCTCCTCAGGCGCCGGAAACCGTGCTGCACCTCATTGTGGAAGAGGCTGCGCGGCGCGTGAACCGCCCCGAGTTCGCCGGCGTGGCCCACATGCCGGGCTTCTGCGCGTCGCTGACGCACACCATCGCGGAGTTCTCTGCGGCGGGGTGCGACAGCGCCCGCCTGTCGAGCTCGGTTCCGGAATCGCCGCTCGGCGCGGCCTTCCTGGCGGTCTACCAGGAAGTGGACCGCGAGTTGGAGCGGCGCGGCCTGGCCATGCGCGCCAAACGGCTCGAGCGGGCGGCGGAGCGCATCGAAAGCCAGGGGCTGGGCGGCATAGGCGCCATCTGGCTGGATGGGTTCCATGCGCTGCCCGATCCCGAACTGCGCGTCATCGGCGCGTTGAGCCGTCACGCGGACCTCACCCTGACCCTGGGCGATGGCGATGCCACGGAAAACGTCCGCACGCGGCTCCATGCCATGGGGTTCCGTGAGGAGCGCGCCGCGCGGCCCCGTCCCGCGCCCGCTAAGGCGCTGGTGCGCGCGCCGGGGATCGAGCGCGAAGTCGAGGAGATCGCCCGCCGCATCCTCGAACAAGCCGCGGCCGGGCGGCCGTTTCGCGAGATGGGTATCATCGTGCGGGCCGCCGGGACCTATGTTCCGGTTTTGCGCTCGACGCTCGAGCGCTTCGGCATTCCCGCCCGCTTCTACTTCGACTCGGAGCTCGAGCGGCACCCGGCGGTGCGGTTTCTGAGCGGAGCGGTGGACGCCATGCTGGGCGGGTGGGGCCACGCGCAGACGTTGCAGGTTTTGCGCCTGGCGCCGCAGTTCGCGGATTCCGACGTCATGGACCGCTTCGATTTCGCGGTGCGCGAGCAGATCCCCAATGCCGGGCTGGGAGCGTTGAAGGCGCTGCTGGCGGATACCCCGGGCGCGGAGCGGCTCGTGCGCCTGATCGACGCCCTCGGCGCCATCGAGGAGTGGCGCTCGTTCGAGCTGCTTCCGAAGGACTGGGCGGCGCGGTTCCGGACGTTGCGGAATCTGTTTCGTCCGGATGCGCGCAGTTTGAGGGTTTCGTTGCCTGTCCCCGAATTGGATCAAGCGCTGGACGAGGCGGCGTTAGCGCTGGGGCGCGAGCGGCCGATGGGGATCGAGGATTTCTGGCGGACGCTGAAATCGGTCCTCCGGCTGAAGCCGCTGCGCCTGGCGGACGGACGCCGCAACGTGGTCCAGGTCCTCAGCGCCGAGGAAGCGCGCCAATGGGTGCTGCCGGTGGTGTTCGTGTGCGGGATGGTGGAGAAGCAGTTCCCGAGGTTCCACTCGCAAGACCCGTTCTTCCCGGATGCGGCCCGCTGCCGCCTCAACGCCGCCGGCGTCCGCGTGCGCACGGCGGCGGAGTTCGAACGCGAAGAGCGCGCCTTGTTCGATTCGGCAATCACCAGAGCCACCATGCTGACGACGCTGTCGCACGCGGAGTTCGACGCGCGCGGCGAGCGCAACCTGCCCTCGCTCTACCTGGAAGATCATCTGCTTGCGCCCGAGGAATCGCGCGCCGTGCGGCCCCAGCCGCGCTATCCGGGGGGCCCTCCGGGCCCTCTGCGGGGGCCGGCGGAAATCCGCACGCCGGGCTTGCTGGAGCTCCTGCGCGAGAAGACCGCGAAGCTCTCGCCGACGGACCTGGAATCGTTCTTGCAGTGCCCCTTCCAGTATTTCGGCCGCCGCACGTTGCGGCTGAAGCCGGCGCCCTCCAGACCCCAAGACCGGCTCGATTTCCTCATGCAGGGAAATATCGTTCACGAGGTGCTGGCGGCATGGTGGGCTCGCCAGGGGGACGTGGCGCCGCTCTTCGAGGACGTTTTCGCGCGCTCGGTGGAAGAGCAGCGGATTCCTTCCGGTTATCACACCGAGCGGATTCACAACGCCATGCTCGACGATCTGCGGGCCTTTGCCGCCGACGGCCAGTGGCCGCGCGGCGATTATCAGTCCCGCATGGAAGAGAGATTTGTCTTTCCGCTCGACGAATCGCTCGCCATCTCCGGCAAGATCGACCGGCTCGATACTGCGCCGGATGGCCGCGCCTACGTGATCGACTATAAGTACAGCAGCGCGCAGAACACCAAGGACAAGATCGAGGATGAAAACCTGCTGCAAGCTCCGCTGTATGTGATGGCGGCGGAAGAAGCCTTCGGAGTGAAGGCGGCGGGGATGTTCTACGTGGGGCTCAAGGGCGGCGTGGTGTACGCGGGGTGGAGCGAAATCCCCGAGGGCTGGCTCGAACGCAAGAAGGCGCAGACGCTCCAGGTGGTGGCGGAGATCCGCGCGGGCCGCGTGGATGTCGCGCCGGCCAATCCGGACAAGTGCCGCTATTGCGAGTTCCGCGATGCGTGCCGGGTTGCGGCGGGGTACCCTCTGGGTCGGGCGGCGGGGTACCCTCTGGGCCGGGCGGAGGGCGCATGATCTTTACCCGCGATCAACTCGACGCCGTCGATGTCACCCAGCGCCATCTCGACGCCTGCGTGGTGGCGGGGCCTGGCTCGGGGAAAACCACCGTCCTGGTCGAGTACTTCAGACGCCTGGTCGCGGAGGGGGTGGACCCGCTGCGCATCCTCGCCATCACCTTCACCGAGAAGGCCGCGGGCAATATGCGGAAGAAGCTGGCGCAGGAGTTTCAGGATGTCGCCGAAATCCGCGGCAGACTGGAGCGCGCCTGGGTCTCGACGGTCCACGGCTTCTGCGCGCGCCTGTTGCGGGAGAATGCCGTCTTCGCGGGAGTCGACCCGGAGTTCCGCATCGTCGAGGGGCACGAAGCGTGGCGCATGCAGCAGGAATCCATCGCCGGGGCCATCGATGCGTTGTTTCAAGAGCACCCCGCCCGGCTGCGGGCGCTGATCCGCGGCCTGTCTTCGTTCGAATTCGAAGAGGCGGTTCTCTCGGCCTACGACACCATGCGCGGCGCGGGCGTGCGGGTCGAGGATCTCGCCGGCTTCCCAGTCCCGCCAGGCGTCACGGCCGGCGAGATCGCCGCCCTGACGAACGCGCTTCGCGACGAGCCGGCGGCCAACTGGAACGAGGCGCAGCGGCGGTATAAGGAGTCCATCCTGGAAGGCGCGGAGCGCATCGCGACGGCGGCGGGGCCGCTCGAGGCATTGCGCGCGATCGAAGGTTTTTCGGTCGACTTGAGGAAGTGCAAGAGAGGCACGGCCGCTTACGACTTGGTGGCGAAGTTGCGCGACCGGATCAAGGAGCTGAAATACCCCTTGATTACCGGGTTCTACGCTCCCCAACGCGAGCTGCTGATCGAGATTCTGCGCCGCTTCGACTGCCTCTACCGCGAGCGCAAACGGCAGGCGGGGGCGCTGGATTTCGCCGACCTCGAGGAGTTCGCGGTCCGGTTGCTGGTGGAACACCCCGACACGCGCGCGCGCCTCCAATCCCAGTTCGACCACATACTGATGGACGAGTTTCAGGATACCAATGGACAGCAGGCGCGACTGCTCGGACTGGTGCGGCCGCCCGACCGATTCTACGCGGTCGGCGACATCAACCAGTCCATCTACGGTTTCCGCCACGCCGAGCCGCAAGGATTTCTCGACTATCGCGCGGAGATTGAGCGCGGCGGCAGGCGCCTGGTCAACCTGGCCGACAACTTTCGCAGCCGGCCGGAGATTCTGAGCGCCGTGGAGACGATTGTGGATGGCGCGCCGGGAATTGAACCGCGCAGGCTGACGGCCGGCAGGGTGTTCGAGGGGCCCAGGCCGGTGTGCGTGGACGTTTTGGCCGCCACGGATTTGGAGATGGAAGCGCAATCGGTGGCGCGCCGCATTCTGGAAGCCGACTTTGATTTCAAAGACGTGGCCGTGCTGGTGCGGAACACGGAAGTGATGGCGGCGTTCAGCGCCGCCTTCGACAGGGCCGGGATTCCTTACGTGGTGAACCGCGGCAAGGGTTTCTACGAGACGCGCGAGGTGAACGACCTCACCTGCCTGCTGCGCGTCATCGCCAACCCTCGCGATGAGATCAGCCTCGCGGCCGTGTTGCGGTCGCCGCTGGTGGCGGCATCCGACGAATCCCTGCTGCGGCTCAAAACCATGGGGGACAACCTCGGCGCGTCGCTGATGCGGCTGGCTCCGGAGACCGCGGCGGAGTTCGACGCCGAGGATTATGCCAGGCTCGCCCGTTTCCGCGGCCGCTTGCGGGAATGGCGCATCCGCCGCGAATACGTTTCGTTCGACCGCCTGCTGCTCGCGGCCATCGACGATTGCGGGTACCAGGGCGGGCCCAACATCGGCAAGTTTCTGGCGCAAGCGCGCGACGCGGCGGCCCGCATGTCGTTGGACGAATTCGTCGAGGAGCTGGCACTGGTCCGCGCCTCGGACCCCCGCGAATCCGATGCGCCGGCGGAGGATTCCGCCAACGCCGTCCAGGTGATGACCGTGCATTCCGCCAAGGGTCTGGAGTTCCCGATTGTGTTCGTGGCCGCGCTGCACAAGGGGGTCGAGACCAAACTGCCGGCGGTGACGTTTTCTCCGCGGATCGGGTTGGGAGCGCGCTGGCGCAACCCCGCCGTGCGTGAAGACAAGGACGATCTGTTCCAGCATAAGATCCGCGAAGAGCGGGCCGTGCGGGAGAACGCGGAAAGCCATCGGCTGCTCTACGTGGCCATGACGCGCGCCGAGCAACAGCTTGTCTTGAGTTTTTCTGGAAAGCAGCAGCCCAAGGAATGGGCCAGGCTGGTGGCGGACAAACTGCAACTGCCGCTGGACCCGTGCCGCGACGAGCTGCTGACCCGCACGGCCCCGGACGGCAAGCCGTGGAACCTGCGCCTGCTGGTGACGGACCGCCTGCCGGAGCTGCCCGCAGTAGGACAGGCCCTTCGGCCTGTCAACTCCGAAGACAACATACAATTGCTCCCCCCGCCCACGGTCGCCGAACAGCAGAACAGCAACGCCACCGTCACGGATCTGGTGGCGTTCGCCAATTGTCCGCGGGAGTACTACCTCGGCCACTACCTGGGCTTCGAGGGCCGTCCGCGGAAACCGGCCGAGGCGGAGGAAGTGGGCGGCCTCTCCGCCAGCGATCTCGGTACCCAGGTGCACGCGCTTCTGGCGGGAAACCCGGTTCCCGAGCCGGACGAGGAGGCCCTGCGCCTGGCCGAGGTTTTCCGCCAAAGCCCCCTGGGCCGCCGCTTGGAGCGGGCCAGCCGCGTGGAGCGGGAGTTCGATTTCCTGATGGCCGTCGAGGACCTGGTGATTCGCGGCCAAGTGGACCTGTGGTTCGAGGAGGGCGGGGAACTGGTTATCGTGGATTACAAGACCGATTCCGTCACCGCCACGGAAGCGCATCGGCGCGCGCGGGATCACGCCCTGCAACTACGGCTCTACGCGCTGGCCGTGGAGCGTTTTGCCGGCCGCGTCCCGGACCGCGCCTGGCTGTACTTCCTGCGGCCCAACACGGTGGTGGAGGTGGACTTGACGCCGTCGCTGTTGGAACGGCCGGAGCAGATTGTCCGCGATTTTGAGGAGGCGCAATCCAACTTGGAGTTCCCGTTGAACGAAGGCGAGCGCTGCCGCCGGTGCCCATTCTTCCGGGACCTGTGCCCGGCGGTGTATAATATACATCGTGAGGCGGACACAACTTTATCTTGACGACGACCTCTGGAAGCTGCTCCACATGATCGCCCGGCAGTCCGGCGGGACTGTCTCCGAGCTGGTGCGAAACGCCATCCGGGAGAAGTATAGCCGGAACAGCGCCCGGAGGAAGGAAGCCTGCGAAGCCATCATCGGCCTTTGGAAGGACCGCACGGACATCGGTGAGACAGACGACTACGTCCGGGATCTGCGGCGCGATTCCCGCCTGGAAAGACTGGCCGAGTGAAGACCGTTCTCTTGGACACCGGCATTTTGATCGAAGTGCTCAGGCAGCGCGACGCGGCTATCCTCGCGCAATGGCGCCGAATCACCGGCGGCACGGAGCCGGTGCTCTATACGCCGGTCACCGCGGCTGAACTGTGGCATGGGTTGCGGCCAGGGGAGGAAGCTGCGGCCCTTGAGGTGTTGGACACATTGATCTGTGTGCCTTTGA